>NZ_FQUR01000017.1 GCF_900129115.1 Thermoanaerobacter uzonensis DSM 18761
TTCTGTGTTGTTTTGTTTTCCATAATCTATTTTATCACAGGGGTTGTCTCTTGTTTTTTTTCACTTAAAAAATCCTACGATAATTTTACACTATCATTTAGTTTTACAAAAATAAAAAAGAGAGAAGCACCTCTCTCATACTCTTATTAATATTTCGCCAAAATTTTCATTCAGTTTTTCTTTTATTTTTTTTAAAAAGTTAACATCACATTCTTGAATTCCACTTTTCTCCTTATCTAATACTCCTTCATCATACTTGTACATTTGTAAAACATACCTTTTCGCAGGAAAAATCCAATCAGCTAAAGCCTTAAAATCTTCTAAAGTAAGTAGTTTATCATTTACAGTAGTTCTAAATTCGTAATCTATATTAGAATTTTTAACTATCTCTACACTTTTTTTAACATTATCTATATCCTTTTTGTTTTTTAAAAATATGCCATATTTTTCTATTGGCGCCTTTATATCCATAGCTATATAATCGAGCAATCTTTCATATAATAAATTTTCTAACACTTGTGGCCTTGATCCATTAGTGTCAAGCTTAACCTCAAAATTTAAGTCCTTTATATTTTTTATAAAATCTTTTAATCCTTTCCAAAGAGTAGGTTCTCCGCCTGTAATACATACTCCTTCTATCAAATTTGCTCTCTTTTTAAGGTAGTCAAAAAACTCCTTTTCACTCCGTATACCTTCCCTTATTTGAATTAAATAAGAGTTATGGCAGTAAGGACACTTAAAATTGCAGCCACTTACAAAAACAGTGGCTGCAATTTTTCCTGGGAAATCAGAAAAAGAAACAGGCATAAAATCGTACATCATATAACAAATTCCTTTCTGTCCTTAAACTCTTTTTTCTTCCCTTCATTCCAATTCTTTACTGGCCTATAATATCCAACTACGCGGCTGTAAACCTCACATTCTTTCCCACAGTAAGGACATTCAAAATGTTCCCCAGAAATATACCCATGGTCTTCACAGATTGAAAAAGTTGGAGTTATAGTGTAATAAGGAATTCTATAATTATAAGCTATTTTTTTGACTAGAGCTTTGCAGGTAGTAACATCATTTATACTCTCTCCAATAAATCCGTGAAATACTGTACCTCCTGTGTATTTTGTTTGTAACTCTTCTTGTAAGTCTAAAGCAGTAAATATATCTTCCGTAAAGTCTACAGGAAGCTGTGTTGAATTTGTATAGTAAGGCACATCGCTACCTGCAGTTATTATATCGGGGAATAATTCTTTATCTTTTTTAGCCAATCTATAGGAAGCTCCTTCTGCAGGGGAGGCTTCTAAATTATACATGAAATTAGATTCTAATTGATATTGTTCTAATTTATGCCTCATAAAATCTAATACTTCAAGTGCAAATTTCCTTCCCTCTTCACTGACTATGCTCATTCCTATGAAATTTAATAGTGCTTCATTCATTCCAATGAGTCCTATCGTGTTAAAATGATTTTGCCAGTAAAATCCAAATCTCTTTTTTATATCTCTTAAGTAAAATTTTGAATAAGGATACAATCCCATTTCAGTCATCTTCTCTAAAATTTCTCTTTTTATTTCAAGGCTTGTTTTTGCAATATCCATAAGTTTTTCTAACCTTTGGAAAAACTCTCCTTTTGATTTGGATAAATATCCAATTCTTGGCATATTTATTGTTACAACTCCTATTGATCCTGTAAGAGGATTCGCTCCAAAAAGCCCTCCCCCACGCTTTCTTAATTCTCTGTTGTCCAACCTCAACCGACAGCACATACTACGCACATCATTTGGATCTAAATCACTATTTACAAAATTACTAAAATAGGGTAAACCATACTTCGCAGTCATTTCCATTATTTTATTTATGACAGAACTATCCCAGTCAAAATTTTTAGTTATATTATAAGTTGGTATTGGAAAAGTAAATATCCTGCCACTGGCATCTCCTTCCATCATAACTTCTGCAAATGCTATATTTAACATGTCCATTTCTTTTTGAAATTCTTTATACGTTTTATCCATCAATTGACCGCCAATTATAACAGGTTCATCTGTCATAATCTCCGGTACCACAAGATCCATAGTTATGTTTGTAAAAGGAGTTTGAAATCCCACTCTAGTTGGAACATTTATGTTAAATATAAACTCCTGTAAAGCCTGTTTGACCTCTTTGTAAGAAAGATTATCGTAATATATAAAAGGTGCTAAATAGGTATCAAAATTAGAAAAAGCTTGTGCACCGGCTGCTTCCCCTTGAAGTGTATAGAAAAAATTTACAATCTGTCCAAGAGCGGACCTAAAGTGCTTTGGAGGTTTGCTTTGAACTTTCCCCTCTACCCCTGTAAATCCAGAAAGCAGTAAATCCCTTAAATCCCATCCACAGCAATACACAGATAAAAGGCCTAAGTCATGAATGTGCAAATCTCCATTTACATGGGCATCTCTAACTTCTGGAGGATATATTTTGTTTAACCAGTAATGAGCTGTTATCGTACTGGAGATATGATTATTTAAACCTTGAAGTGAATAACTCATATTGCTATTTTCATTAACTCTCCAATCTTGTTTCCCTATGTATTCATCCACCATTTTTTCAATGTCCATAAACATTTTTTTAAATTCTCTTATCTCTTGATGCTGTTTTCTGTACAAAATATAGGCCTTTGCCGCTTTAGCATGACCATGCTTTATTAAGTATTGCTCTACAATATCTTGAATCTGCTCTACACTGGCTATTCCTTCTAAATTATTTTCTACGTACTCTGTTACTTCATCTGCTATTTCAAGGGCATCTTTGTATTCCCCTTCTTCCACTGCCTTAAAAGCTTTGTATATAGCATTTACAATCTTTATCTTATCAAACTCAACTTCCCTTCCATCTCTTTTTATAACCTTCATAGCAATTTTCATGATTTTAAACCTCCATTCTTTTGTAAAAATAATTAACCCCCTTAACTTCTACGTCAAGTTAAGAGGTGTACAAAAGTACCTCACCTCCTCTATCAACCGTAGAGCAAGTGTAATACAAATACAGGCAGGTCTCCTGACTTAGGTTCATCACTCTTTACGCCTTCCCACCTTTCAAACATCGGGGACAGTTCCTTTTGTTTGAGCAGACAGTGGCATATTGTAAAGAGCTCACCATCACAGTGGCGGGACCGTGCAGGATTCTCACCTGCTTCCCTTTTAACCCAATTCCCCTTTGAAATTGGGCACCTGTATCTGTGTATATTCTATTTTGCACAAAATCTAGTATATTATTTATTAATACCATCAATATATAGTATACCACTGCTTTCTTGCATTGTCAATATAAAAAATAAAATAGGCAATTATTTTTGCCCATTTCAAACTGTAGACAAACTTTCGTAAAGGAGATATTTTGCAATCGATGCGACTTGTTACAAAGCGGCAACAAAACTTAGCAAGACCGAGGGTGGAGGCAGGGCCGAAGCCACGGATGGCGAAGGCGGGCACCTTAAGGCATGGATGCCGATTGTGCCCGGTACCCTGCCGGAGCTCGAAGGTCGAGCGTTAGTTTTGTCGCTTTTGAACATCGGAGCGACGATGCAAAATATCTCCTTCGAATATTTCTTAACTTTATCAACAAACTGAAATAGACAATTTTTTTGCCTATTTTAAATCATTTTTACAGTCCTTTTACAATTACTGCATATTCCATAAAAATTCAATTCTCCATAATATACTTCAAAGCCATATTTTTTATCTATCATTTTTATATACTTTACCAAATCTGGACTGTAATATTCGTCTATATTACCACAATATTTGCAAATTAAATGAGCGTGAATCTTTTTTTTGTTAAACATTTTAAGTTCATAGTATTTTTTGTTTCCTATTATATTTTCTGATAATATTCCCTTGCCTACCAAAATTCTTAAATTCCTATAAAGAGTTGCTACACCATAATGGGACCATTCTTTCCTAACTTCCTCAAGGAGTGTATCAAAATCAAAATGAATATTAGGGCTCTTCAAAAATACCTCTATCAAAATTTGGCGTTTCTCAGTTATCTTTAAGCCATTTGCTTTCAATGTTTTTATTATTAATGACATCAAATCGTTTTTGTTTTTATCCATCATAGACCACCATATTTTTAACATATGTTCAATTCAAATATACACCTTTTATTGACATATGTCAATAAAAAAAGAGGCTTCATACAAAAAGCCTGATGCCTCTTTCCACTAAATTACACATTAACAGCTTCTAATCCTTTTACAGGACAATGAGCGTATTTTCTGTCCTTTGCCACCAGTGTTGTAACTAGTCCTTTAGAATATTTATTAAAAAGTATATCATGGCCTACGCAAAGACCTATTACTACATTGAGTTCTGTGTTTTCTTGGTTCATTATCTCTGCCTGTGTTATAGGATTGCAAGTAGCAACAAATCCCTCTTTATCTTTTTGAATGTCTATATCTTCTATATCAATAGAACCGACTTTACAACAAACAGGAACAATTTTTAAATCATACTGTTCTAATAATTTTACAAATTGTTTCGCCTCTTTACTCGTAGAATAACAAAATGCAACGCCAATATTTTTAAATCCCATCTGCTTAATAAACTCTATTATTTCTTCAGCTCTACTTCTCAACTCTCCATTTTTCTTTTTAGGAAGAGTATTGGCAAAGTTCATTATTTTATGAACCATTTCATCTTGTTTATATATTGCTACTGATTGTTCTACTATATCCCTTCTTTCAACGGTAGGACAATTTTTGGGAAAATTAGTCTCTCCTTTAGCACAAGGCTTTTTTGGACATACTCCACAAGTATATATTGATTTCATTTAATTCACCTCTTGTATACTGTATACAATATTCGCTAAAAAAATTATAGCATATCCCTCTCCCCTGTGCAAGGGGGTTATTCTTCAAAGCAATCTCTACAGACCTTTTTCCCTTCCTTAAATCTTATCTCATTCTCCACAACATATTGCTACATATTTCACATTATATTAAAGTGTATATTACAATGTATCCTCTGGACCTTCTATGCTGTCAAGTTCATAAACATAAGGCTTTATATCTAGTATAGGACTTCCATCTAAGGCATCCACACCTTTTACATAAAGTTTATTACCTTCCACCTTTACAAGGTCTGCCACACAAAAGGCTATAGGATTGGGTCTATTAGGCGAACGCGTAGCAAAAACTCCCTTTATCTCCGGTCCCCACGGAGTAGCTGTTTTTATCACGTCTCTTCTCCCTAAATGGCACCAGTAAAGAACTATTATGTGCTTCTTCTCTTCTATATTTTGAATTCCTTCCTGAAACTCAGGATATATTTCCAGTATAGCTTCCTCATTCATAACCCTTCCTTGATGAGGAGCTTCCCCTTTTCTTTTATAAGGACTGTGTATCACACCTATAGATATCAATTCCACGTCAATTACCCCTTCCTTTCTGTTAAAGTAGAATAAAAATTCAGACGGGAGGGACAGTTCCTCCTGTCTGAAAACTCAGACGGAAGGAACCGTCCCCCTTGTCTTAAGCTGTTAAAGTGGAATGACAACGGGTACTCCT
This sequence comes from Thermoanaerobacter uzonensis DSM 18761, assembly GCF_900129115.1. Taxonomy (NCBI): domain Bacteria; kingdom Bacillati; phylum Bacillota; class Clostridia; order Thermoanaerobacterales; family Thermoanaerobacteraceae; genus Thermoanaerobacter; species Thermoanaerobacter uzonensis. The sequence continues at coordinate 5,540 of NZ_FQUR01000017.1, forward strand.
CGGCAGGTTTCTACTGCAACAGGAATCCCATATACAGCCTCTATGTTTTCTTCAGTCATAACTTCCATTCCACCATAGGTAAAAATGGTATTGTCTTTTAAAAGCAAAAATTTATCTGAAAATCTCAAAGCCAAATTCAAATCGTGAATTATTACAATTGCGGCGATATTCTGCTCTTTTACAGTATCTTTTATAATTTTTAAAACCTCAATCTGGTTTTTTAAATCCAAATTATTCGTAGGCTCATCTAATAGCATAACAACTGGTTGCTGCGCCAAAGCCCGCGCTATAACCACTTTTTGCAATTCTCCACCGCTTAACTCATTTAAGTATCTCAAAGCAAGTTTTTCTAAATCAAACTTTTTTAAAACCTCATTTACAATTTTTATGTCCTTTTCAGTAATGTCCCACTTTATATAGGGCTTTCTCCCCAAAAGCACAGCATCAAATACTGTAAACCGAGCATTTTCATTTTTTTGAGAGACATATCCAATTTTCTTTGCGATTTCCACTCTGCTGAGTTTTGAAACCTCGTATTTTTCAATATATATGGTGCCTTTGTGGGGCTTCAAAATCCTGTTTATACACTTTAAAAGAGTAGACTTCCCAGCTCCATTATTCCCCAAAATAGACAAAACTTCTCCTCTTCCAAGATGAAATTTTACATTTCTTAACACAGGAACGCTGGTGTAACTAAATTCTATACCATCTATGTTTAAAATCACCTTCTATACCCCCTAGAAAGTACATACAGGAAAACCGGGGCACCTAAAAAGGAAGTGATAGCTCCAACGGGCAGAACTATCGGAGATATTATTGTCCTGCCCAGAGTATCTGAAGCAAGAAGTATCAGTGCACCTATTGCAGAAGACGCAGGAATTAAAAACCTGTGGTCTCCTCCAATTAATCTTCTCATTATGTGAGGTCCAACAAGTCCAATAAAGCCTATTATGCCTACAAAAGATGTAATCACTGCAGCAACAAGAGAAGACATAAACATGCCATAAAGCCTTATCTTCTCAACTTCTACGCCTAACCCCTTTGCCGTCTCCTCTCCGCTGTCTAAAGCATTGTAATTCCATCGGTTTAACATAAAATATACAAGTGAAATCCCTACCACAACAGACATTATAGTTAAATCTCTCCAGGAAGCCCTTCCCAAATCGCCAAAAGTCCAGAAAACTATTGAAGCAACTTTTACATCATCTGCAAAGTACTGCAAAATCATTGTAATAGCAGAAAATAAGGACCCAAGTGCAACGCCAGCGAGGACCATCGCTTCAGGTGTAACTCTAAAATTTTTCGCCAGAATAAGCACAACTAGAGTGGAACCCATAGACCCCAAAAAAGCAAAGATGACCACAAGATAGGGGTTGTTTATTATTACAGAATCAGGATTTGTAGTGCTTCCTGCCCCAAATAAGATAATGGCAACTGCCGCTCCAAAAGCTGCACCCTGTGATATGCCTAAAGTAAAAGGTGACGCCAAGGGATTTCTTAATATGCTTTGCGTAACACACCCAGCTACAGAAAGACCTATTCCAGCCACCATCGCCGACAAAACCCTTGGCATCCTTATATTCCACACAATTATCCTGAATCTTTCTTCCCCTTGTCCTACCAAAGTTTTTACCACATCCTTCACACTAAGTCCTGCAGAGCCAGCATTTATGGCATATAAAGCAAGGAGAAAAATTACTAATATGGTAAGAAGTATTATCCATATTTTTCTTCTTATATAACGATTGTAACTTTCAGGTACCGCCTCTAATATCAACTTCAAGACTTCATCCCCTCATCTTTATAATTCCCCCACACAACGTGGGGGAATTTATCTTTGATTATACCCTAAAATTTAATTTTTTCAAAACCGCCATATACTTCTTTCATCTTATCATATAGAATTTTCCCTTTATCTCCAAAAAACTTGCTATATATTTCTGTAGCTTTATTCACAGGATCTATATCGCTAAATTTCTCCGGGTATAATACCTTACCAACCCAATAAGCATCAACCAAAGCAGTATCTATGTTTGTATTGTATTGATTGTAAGGAAGAATTCCATATATGTTGTCGCTTTTAAAAGCCTTTAAGCTTTTATAAAAATCGGGATTTTTCTGATAATCTTGCTTGACCAAATCAAGATTTCCCTCATCAATGAAGATTATATCTGGATTCCAAGCCAATAACTTCTCTTTTTCTATCATTACACTACCTTTTTGCCCTAAAGTATCAGCTACATTTTTAGCATTAACCGCCATAAAAGGGGGATAATTTCCTTGGGTGCTTTCTACACCGTGACCGCCTTTAAATCCTAACGCCCCTACATAAACTGTTGGTTTTTTATCATCAGGAATATCTTTAGTTCTGTCCTGCAAATCCTTTTGTACTCCCTTTATATAATCAACCAGCTCTCTTGCTCTATCCTCTTTCCCTAAAACTTTGCCTATGATCTCTAGGGATGTATATACATCTTCTTCAAAAGTTCCTAATTTGCCATAACTTAAAACAATCACCGGAATGCCTGTTTTTGCTTGTAAGTCATCGGCTTTTGATTTATCCAGCAAAGAAATGACAAAAATTACATCGGGACTTACCTGTACCAACTTTTCCGCATCCGGTGTAGAATCAGGACCTCCCTGCCCAATGGTGGGAAGCTTCGCAAACTCTTCCTGGAAAAGCATATTGTAGGTTCTACCGTTAGCCAATTTTTTGTCTATGTTTTCAACCCCTGCAATTCTGTCAATACCATCAACATAAGTCACAAGCCTTAAAGCTCCAGGACCAATAGCAACTACTTTATGTACAGGAGTCTTTATCTCTACCTGTCTTCCGATTAAATCTGTAACTGTAATTGTTTGAACTGTTTCATTGGAAATTTGGGAAGTTTGAAATTGATTTTGTGAAGCTTTACTACAAGCTGTCAAAGAAATGATAATCACTAACAAAATAGTAACTATCCACTTAAATTTTTTTAATTGTTTTGGCATTAATTATCCCTCCATTAATAAATTTTTATTATTATCAGCCCATGTATAAAGTATACAAGTACATAATGTGGTGTTTGTTGACAAAAGCAAAAATTTTTAAATACCCTATTTTCAAAATTTTGTCTACAGCCTGCAAGTAGCACAACGTGGTGTTACTTTTTTAAAAATTATAACACGAAAAAAGAAAGAAAACAATAGTGATAAAAAAACAGGCCAAATTTGGCCTGTTTTTTCATTCTTAAAATTCTCATATTTTTGACATAGCATCTAAAGCCGCTGAATTTATTGGGTATGACACAGGAGAAGATGTGAGTAATGGATGTGTCGCCACTTGGAAGGTATTTAATTCTGACGCTGTTGTTCCTTTTTGTATCGCAAGACTTAAAATATTTATCATTTCACCAACATTTTCTCCACCTGCTATTTGAGCTCCTAATATAACTCCAGAATATCTAGAAAAAATCAATTTTATCTTCACACTTTTCGTATTAGGCAAAGTTCCAGGATGCTTGTCCATTGTGCTAAATTCTCCGATTACTATATCAAACCCTTCAGCTTTAGCTTGCGTTTCTGTAAGACCTGCAGCAGCAAAAACAGTATTGTATATCTTTGTAGAAAAAGCACTTATTGTGCCTTTATTTTCCCTAACCAATCTTAGTTGAAATACATTTACACCTGCAATTTTTGCTTCATTAGCAGCAATAGAGGCAAGAAGTATAGGTACATTCTTTCTTGTGAAAAAGCATTTCTTTTCTGCACAGTCACCAACAGCAAATATGTCTGGATCATTAGTTCTCATGTATTCATCAACTGTTATTGCTCCTTTTTCATTAAGTTTTATACCTGCAGCTTCAGCTAACTTAGTATTTGGTTTTACGCCCATAGCTAATATGACAACATCAGCTTTTATTTTTTCACCTGTATGCAGTTCTACTTCTTTTACTTTTGTATCCCCTATAAGTTTTGTAACTTTTGTATTTGTTTTTATTGTTATACCATGTTCTTTTAATGTAGCTTCTGCCATATCACTGTATTCAGGGTCAAAGGCTTGCCACAAAAGCTTGTCAGCAACCTCAATTATTGTTACATTTTTGCCAAGAAGTTGCACCTGCTCTGCCATTTCAACACCAATAAATCCGCCTCCAATTACTACAACGTCCTGAGCCTCGTTAATCTTTTGCTGAACAAATTTTAAGTATTCTTCGTCTTTTTTTATTGTAAATACATTTTCTAAGTCATGCCCTGGTATAAAAGTAGGAACTATTGGCAAAGAGCCTGTCGCTAAAATTAGTTTTTTGTAGGAAATTTCTCCACTCTTTTTAGCATTAACTTTTTTGTTTTCCCTATCAATTGAAAGAACTTCATCTATTATTACATCAATACCAGCATTGGTAAGCATTGCATCTGGTATAACATTTTTAGACGTGTCTTTTAATGTTCCAAAAATGTATGGAATACCGCAAGGAACCATTACCCGCTCTCCCATTCTTACAACAGTAACTTTCTTATCTTTGTAAGTTTTTTTAGCAGATAAAGCTGCTAAAATTCCACCCGCACTTCCTCCAATGACCAAAACATCAGTTTCCATCACTTCTATTACCTCCTATATTTTGCATTTTGCTAGATACTACCCCCTACCCTGTAGGGTACCTCTACGTAAATTATAGGATTATAATAAACTTATGTCAATAAAATATCAAAAATTTGTTAAGAAAATAGTTTAACAATTTTATTGATTTTTTATTAACAATTGTTTTATACTAATTAGGGAAAGAGAGAGTGATATTCATGATAAAAGAAAAAGATATTGAGGAATTAATTGAAAAATTAGAAGCACATCACAACATTGATAAAGAAGAACTTGTGACACTTTTAGCTTTAGAAGATCCTTCCAAGATTTATCAAGCTGCGGATAGAGTTAGAAAAAAATATGTAGGAGATGAAGTACATTTAAGAGGTCTTATAGAATTCAGTAACTACTGCAGCAATACTTGTTTTTATTGTGGCCTTCGAGGTCCTAACAGGACAATTAAACGATACAGAATGGAACCCGAGGAAATCTTACAATGTGTAAAATATGGAGCGTCAGTTGGACTAAAAACAATAGTCCTTCAAAGCGGCGAGGATAAATATTTTAAAATAATTACTTTATGTAAAATAATAGAAGAAATTAAAAAATTAGATATTGCAGTAACTTTAAGTATTGGGGAACTTCCCACTAAAGACTACGCTGAATTAAAAAAAGCAGGAGCCGATAGATATCTACTCCGCATTGAAACTACAGACAAAGAGCTTTATCAAAAATTACATCCCGGCATGAGTTATGAAAATCGCGTAAGGTGCCTTATGGATTTAAGAGAATTAGGTTATGAAGTCGGAACAGGAAGCCTTGTAGGCCTCCCGGGACAAACTTTAGAAATGCTGGCGCAAGACCTCATATTCTTTAAAAAAATAGATGCAGATATGCTAGGAATAGGTCCTTTTATACCTTGTGAAAACACACCTTTAGAAGGGGAAAAAGGCGGTAATGTGGAAATTGTATTAAAAATGTTGGCTTTATCAAGACTAATATTGCCTGACATTAACATACCTGCTACTACTGCTTTGGCTGTTAAAGACAAAGCAGGTTATATTAAAGGACTAAAATGTGGAGCTAATGTAATAATGCCAAATATAGGTATAGATGAGTATAAAAAATTATATAAACTTTATCCTGGAAAAGTGCCCGACAATCCATCTGAAGCTGTAAATAACATTGAAAATATCAAAAAGCTTATTTTATCGCAAAATAGGACAATTGGAAAAGATAAAGGCTATCGCAAAAAAATATTAAATTGATATGCGATAGCCTTTTTTCTATGAAATTGCTCCTACAGGGCAAATATCAATACATCTGCCACAGTCTCTGCACTTGTTAGAGTCTATATAGGCAACTCCATCTTTTAACTCTATAGCATTAAAAGGACATATTCTTACACAATTGCCGCATCCAATGCAAGCCGATTCATCCACTTTAGGCTTATGTGGTTTTGTGTATTTGACATTGCTATCTTTCTTTTCTTCTGTTACAGGTCTATTAGCAGTAGGAGAATTACGATAAGTTCCACCATAGCCTGCAACTTTTCTTATCATTGGACCACCGCATACAGGACACCTTAGAGTATAACAAGGTACACCTCTTTGATGAGGCACTTCATGGCCACAGTTTTCACACACACAACTACCATCAGGTCCGAAACCTGCTCCTCTTCCAAAACCACCTCCGCCGCCAAATCCTCCGCCTCTACCTCCAAATTCTCTTCCAAAACCAGGCATAACAATCGTTCCTTTCTTTACAAAAACTTTTTAGAATAAAGTTCTATAGCTTCCTCAACAGTGTCTACATCTTTCGCTACTATAGGAGTTTTATTCCATTCTTCTTTTATTCTCCTTTGGCTCTCCTTACCCATTGCCTTGCCAATAAAAACTTGACAGTCATTTAAAACTTCCATTATCTCATCTGTCTCAGCATGTTTATGTTTATCTCCCCCGTAGGGATTTTCCCTTTCTTCAACTTTTTTGTAGCTATTATTTTCATCTACTTCAAAGATTATAAAATACTTGCTCATGCCAAAATGCTTATCTGATAAATGTATCTTGTCGTTAGAGCCTATTGCTACTTTTATCACAAAAAGTCCTCCTCTTCTGTTAAACAATAATTGATGAACTGGTAGTCAAATAAGATAGTTTGTCTTTTAAAACAGATTTTAGGATTCCATATTCGTCTATTCCCGTGCAATGACCTGTATATATTTTCTTTATTCCATAGCTATCTATTTTTTTGGCTATTTCTATGATTTCTTCTTCTGGCATACCTCTTAAATGAAAACCTCCAATTAATGACTTGAGAGAACTTCCTTCAAAACGTCTTTTTGCCGTTCCCAAAATATTTAATATACCTGCATGGGAACATCCTGTAATTACATTAATTCCATCTTCTTCTTTTACTACCACAAAAACCTCATCTAAAAAATCATCCTTTATTTTTTCTCCTTTTTCTTCAATTAAAAAATTCTTAGTAGTGAATTCATTGTCATAAACTATGTCAGTGCTTGTAATCACAAAAAAATCTTCTTCTATCTCTGTATCCTCATCTATTAACAGGAAATTGTCTTTATACTTATTATAGACCGTCAAACTAAACCCTATCTCATCTATATTTCCATTTTTCCTCAATACATATTTTTTATCTAAAATCCTCTTATGAGCATATATTTTTACATAGGGATTCTTTTCAAGCAAACCTTTGAGCCCACCAATATGGTCATAATGCCCATGAGTGAGAACCACTTTTTGTATTCTTCCCACATCTATACCCATTAAACCGCAATTTTTTATAAAGTTTTCACTCTGGCCGGTATCTACCAAAACTTCTTTATCATCTTTTTTTACTAAAATTGATAATCCATGTTCTGCTACAAAATTTTTATTAAAAACCACATTTTCTATAAGCACTTGTATTTCCAATTATTCTCTCCTCCCTTCTTTAATGGTGATGTTCGTGTTTTTCACAAGGGCTGTTAGAAGATATCAAAGTACCATTGATGTACTTCTCTGCCACTTCTGTAGCATTTCCTTCAGCGCCAGTTATTACATCTATTCCATAACTATTAAAAAGCTCAATAGCACTGGTCCCCATTCCTCCAGAAATTATACAATCAACTCCTTTGTCTTTTAAAAACTCCGGAAGAAATCCTGGCCTATGACCGGGATTAGGTAAAAAAGTAGAGTCTTTTATTTTACCATTCTCCACATCAAAAATCCAAAAACCTTCACAATGTCCAAAATGCATTGAAACTTCTTCGCCTTCTGAAGCAACAGCAATTTTCATTTACCTTCCACCCCTTCATCTAAAATTTCTTTAATCCTAAGCCACATTTTATAAATTTGCTGGTAAGCAGTGCTGTCAGGATAACTACTTAAGCTTTGTAAATTTTTTAAAGCTTTTACAACCGTTTCATCAAAATCTATTTTCCCAACAACCACAAAGTTGTTTTCCTCACAATATTTTTCTATTTGTTGTGATACTTCTTTATTTAAATCCCATTTATTGACACACACCACAGAAGGAACTTTAAAGCTTTCTATCGCTGACAATACTCTCTTCATGTCAGCAAAACCAGAAAGTGTAGGTTCTGTAACAATTAATACCAAATCAACACCCGTAGCAGAAGCAAGGACAGGACATCCTATTCCTGGAGTGCCATCAATTATCAAATACTCATCGTTATCGTCACTTACTTCCTTCGCCTTCTTTCTCACCTCTGTCACCAATTTCCCTGAACCATCTGCTCCAGGAAAAAGCTCTGCATATACTACTTTTTCTCCCGACTTTGTCTTGGCATATACTACATGGCCTGTTTTTTCCTCTACCAATTTAATCGCTTCAACAGGGCATTTATACATGCAAAGGCCACAACCTTCACAATAATAAGGATTTACTTCAAAATTAGAAATCGCATTAAAGCGGCAAAGCTCTTCACACATCCCACATTCTATGCACTTGTTTTTGTCAATCACAGCCGTCTCTTTACCGTAAAAGTCTTGCTTTTCTATTATTTCTCCTTGCAAAACTATATTTAGGTTAGGAGCTTCTACGTCACAATCCGCCATAATCTTATTTTTAACAATGGTGCTCAAAGTAGTGGCAACTGTTGTCTTCCCTGTACCACCTTTCCCGCTTAAAATTGCTAACTGCTTCATTTTTTTATCAACTCCAATGCATCAGTCGTCAATTTCTCAAATATTCCTTTTACCTCTTCATTAACCTCAATCAACAATTTACCTTTTGAATAGGCCTCTGCAAACTCTTTTTTAAAAGGAATCTTCGCTAAAACTTTTATGCCTTCTTTTTCGCAGTATTCCTCGATAATATTGTCCCCTTCCCCAGCTTTATTAATGACGGCGGCCATAGGAATGCCCATCTGTTTTACAAGCTGTACCGCTAAATCAAAGTCGTGCAGACCATAAGGGGTAGGTTCTGTAACCATAATGCACAAATCACTTCCTTCAATAGAATGTATAACTGGACAGGAAGTCCCTGGCGGGCTATCCACTATTACAGGTTTATCTACATTCTCAATCAATTTATTAATCTCTTTTAAAATAGGCACTCCAGTCGCTTCTCCATAATTTAATTTTCCGTCTATAAAATCTACGCTTTGGGCTTTGCCCTTCCTTATCGTTCCAATAGGTTTGTATTTTTCTACTATGGCATCATAAGGACACATCTCAAAACAAGCTCCGCAGGAATGGCATAAGTGGTCAAACACGAGAATTTTTTTGATTAATTTTGTCAAAGCTCCAAATCTACACGCTTTTACACACTCACCACATAATGTGCATTTGTCGTAGTTTATTTCAGGTATTATGACTTCAACCGTTTTTTCATCTTCTATTTGAGGATTTAAAAATAAATAGCCGTTAGGCTCTTCTACATCGCAATCAACATACAGGCTATTATTAAAAGTTTTGGCAAGGTTAACAGAAACAGTTGTTTTTCCTGTTCCACCTTTACCACTCAATACAGAAATCTTGACTCTTCTCATCTTCAATGCTCCTTTTAATGATGGTGATGTCCTTGATTTGTCGCTTCTGTTATCTTTTCAAGGCTTCCATTTTTAAAAAGCTCTATGTTTGTTTTTACATCTCCTTCTATTGCTTTATATACTGGAATTTCTGCTGCTTTAAATACTTCCATAGCGTTTGGTCCTACACTGCTTGAGATGAGAACTTGTACACCTTCATCTATAAGAGTCTGTGCCGCTTTAGTGCCCGCACCACTGCTTTGGGCTACCGCAGCGTTGTCAATAACTTTATAATCCATTGTCTCACTATCAACTATAATAAAATATTGAGCTCGTCCAAATCTTGAATCCACCTTAGCTTCAAGAGTTTTTCCTTCTGAGGAAATAGCTATTTTCATATTGCATCCTCCATTTCATTATTGACATATGTTACTTACATTTATTAATATATTATTATTTTTGTCATATGTCAATAAATTTATTAAACAAAAAGCACATTAATCTGTTTTACTATAACACTTTAGCCAAATTATATCAGATTAAAGCATAAAAATAAGCAGCCACTTGCGTGACTGCGACTTTTAAAACTAATTATTCCTCTTTTTTATCGTCTTTTTTCTCTAATTGGTCCATTCTTTCTTTTATATATTTTAATTGGTCTTCCAAATATTTTGCTTCGGCACTTAAAACATCTTTTTCATTTATATTGTAGCCAGGATATTGAGGATACCCATAACCATACCATCCTCTTGCCCAACCAGGAAGTCCTGTTAAATAGTACATATGTCTAAATCCTCTTCCTCTACCGAACCAACCGAAGCCTCTGCCAAATCCCCAGTATGCTCCTACAGGATTTAAATAACCAGGTACATTATATCCTGAACAATATCCTAAGCCTCTTCCTGTTCTTGGGCCTAAACCCATTGGACCTGTTCCATCTCCTCTTGGCATATCAATCCCTCCTCTTTTATTTTGGTCATATGACCATTACCTAGTTATATAATATCACTGTTATGGACTTATGTCAATAATATTTTACCCAAAAAAATATTTTTTATTGTTGAATTTTTAAATTCTTTTACTTTCAAAATCTTATCTATCTAAAACCCTTTTAAAATAATTTTACTGTTAATTTTTTTAAGTAAAAGACAGTAAAATATCCATTATAAAATTTTGTAAGATAATAAAAGTTAAAAGTTAAATGATATATGCACAGTATATTACTATATTATATGATATAATAAGGTTGGATAAGATTTATTAAATAGTATATTTGACTTTTAAGGTATAACTTTCGAAGAATAAATATGAGTTTTGAAAAACAAAAAGAAAAAGTAGAAAAAAGTTTCAGAAGGGATGAGAAATTATGCCTAAAATATCTGCTTTTGAAAAACATTTTGACAGATATGAAGAATGGTTTGAAAAAAATGAATACGCCTATCAATCGGAATTAGATGCTGTAAAATTGCTTATGCCGAAATTTGAAAAAGGGTTGGAAGTAGGAATCGGAACTGGAAAGTTTGCAGTACCTCTAGGTATAAAAAGCGGAATAGAACCTTCTTATCAAATGAGAAAAATTGCTTTAGAACGGGGTCTTAATGTGGTAGATGGAGTAGCAGAAAATCTTCCGTTTGAAGACAATTCTTTTGACCTTGTTTTAATGGTGACGACTGTATGTTTTGTAGACGATGTGCTAAAATCCTTCAAAGAATGTTTTAGAGTACTTAAAAATAGCGGTACGATTTTAATAGGCTTTGTAGATAGAGAGAGCACAATTGGCAAAATATATCAAGCAAATAAAGAAAAAAGTCTATTTTACAAAGAAGCAATGTTTTACTCTACAAGTGAAATAGTTGAATTGCTTTACAAAGCAGGATTTAAAAATTTCAATTTCTCACAGACCATTTTTAAAAAACTTGATGAAATAAAAGAAAAAGAACCTGTAAGATATGGCTTTGGCAAAGGCTCCTTCATAGTAATAAGCGCTAAAAAATGATATTTGAACTACACTTTTTAAAACAAAGCTTTTATTACGTTGTCTAAAAAATCCCCTTCTTTGGGTTGCGTATCCTCTTTTGATTCTATTTTTTCTACCAATGTACCTGATAAAACAATTTGCACATTTTGATTTCTATCCACAATTATTGAGATAGGTTCCAAAGCTCCACTAAGTATGCCTAAAATAACCATTATCTGTGAAGGAGTTAAGACTCCCTTCTTTTTTTCATCTCCTCCTTTTCCACCTGTATTATCTTTTTCACCATTTTCCCCATTCCCTTTATCACCATTCCCTCCATCTACATCAGGATGTTCTCCACCTTCTTCATCTTTATCCTCCTCCTTATTTTCTTTTTGGCCATTATCTTCGCTATTTTCCCTTAATCCTAGCTTTAATAGCAAATCTTTCAATTGGGATTCTAAATTATCCGATGAAAACATGTATTTTCTCCCCCTATAACTTTTATGTCATCTTATTGGCAGTGGAAAAATTATTATTGCTGGCTCTTCAGGTCTTGCATAACCCAAACCGAAATAGAGAATCAACGAAAGTACAATTACAAGCAAATAAGCATTTAATCCTTCTTTTTCTTCTTTCATATCGATCACTCTTTTCATAAAATTTTATATACTCATTTTTATATATGATTTTATAGTTTGTCTTGTGCTTGTACTGAATAATAAATATAGGCCTCCACATTAGTATGGAAGCCTTTGCTTGTTGGCAAAATCAGAAATTTATAAATAGGGTATATTCCATTTAAGCCAATATTTAGGCCATCACATAGAATTATACATTTAATTGAATAAAAAAGTCAAGAGAGGTCAAAATTACGTAGTCTCCCTCTCTATCAAAGTTACAGGCAAAATATTTTCTTTTTCCACCTTTTCACCATCTATTTGGCGTAACAAAAGTTCAATAGCTTTTCTTGCTATTTCTTTAATTGGTTGTCTTACGGTTGTTAAAGAGGGAACTACCAAATTAGCAACATTTATATCATCATAACCTACAATTTTCAAATCCTGAGGTATTTTTTTATTTAACTCTTTAGCCACACTTATTACAGAAGCAGCGATTAAGTCACTGCTGGCAAATATACCATCAATGTCTGGATGTTCTTTAAAAAGGCCTCTTACTATTTTTTTATATTCTTCTATTTCAAATCTATTTAACTTTGTTTCTACAACAAAATACTCAACATTCTCTTGTGTTGCTACCTCTTTAAACGCTTTATAACGGTTATTAGCCGGTGTATTCAAAATCAATGGTCCGCTTATGTGAGCGATTTTTTTACATCCCTTTTGTATCAAAAGTTTTGTAGCCAAAATTCCACCTTTATAATTGTCTGAAGCTACATAAGGTATATTGGAATAATATCTATCAATTGCCACTATAGGAAGTTTCACATTTAAATATTGCTCTGCTTCTAAGGTATGACTGCCAATAATTATACCATCAACTTGATGTCTTTTCAGCATATCTATATATCCTTTTTCTTTGCTACTATCTTGCCCAGAATTACACAGTAAAATCTTATAACCTTCTTGATAAGCATAATATTCTATATAACCGGTCAATTCTGCAAAAAAAGGATGTGATACATTGGGAATTAATAAACCTATTAAATAGGATTTTTTTCTGTATAAGGACCTTGCTAATTCGTTAGGCTGGTAATTTAATTCTTTCATCGCCTCATAGACTTTTTTTCTCGTTACCTCGCTTATATAACCTCTGTTATTTAAGACCCTTGATACAGTCGTAACAGTAACTCCTGCTTTTTTCGCTACGTCTTTTATAGTTGGCATGTCTATCACCTTCTATTACTACTTTTTATCTCCTCTTCTATTATACCTTTATCGTCATTACAATGAAAGTTTTCTTTGAGACAGTATGTGTATTAAAATCGCTTTTCTTTCGTTTAATTTAGCCTACAAAATTTTTATATGGACTAATGGCATATTTTACAACGATTTTACACCATGTACTAGTAAATATTTTACTTCTTCTAATGTTGGCATTGCCGGAATTGCTCCTCTTTTAGTTGTGCATAGTGCACCGGTAGCATTAGCAAAGTCAATAATTTTTTCGAGTTCTTGAGCTTCCAATTTCTCTAGGGAATAATCCATTTTTGATATATTATAAAGAACTGCTCCTAAAAAAGCATCTCCAGCTCCTGTTGTATCTACCACATTTACACGATATGCAGGTATATGTCCTGTGCCCGATGTATGTCTATAATAGCAACCTTTTGCTCCTAAAGTTACTAAAACTAGTTTTATCCCCATATCAAATAATGTTTTACTGCCATATTCCAAGTTTGATTCTCCAGTTAGAAATTGTAGTTCGTCTTCAGATAATTTCACTATATCTGCATATTGTAATCCCAAAACCATTTCTTTTTTCGCAACAGTTTCATTTTCCCATAAAGGTGGTCTCCAATTTGGGTCATATGAAATAATTTTTTTATTTTGTTTTGCATATTCAATAGCTTTTAATGTGGCACTTTTTGAGGGTTCATCTGTCATAGATAAAGACCCAAAATGAAATATTTTTCCTTTTTCTATTAAATCCAGTTCAATATCCTCTTCTTCCAACATTGTGTCAGCTCCCGGATTTCGATAAAAAGTAAAGCTTCTGTCTCCTTTGTCATCAAGATGTACAAAAGCAAGAGTTGTATTTGCTTTTGTAGCAAATTTTAAACCGTCAGTATTAATTTGATTATTTTCAAGCACTTTTTTTAAAAAATATCCAAATTGGTCATCACCTACTTTACCTATAAAAGCACCTTTTCCTCCTAATTTTGTAACAGCAGTTAACACATTTGCAGGTGCTCCCCCAGGATTCATTTCAAATAGTGTATTTCCATTATCAGAAAACCCTGCAGGAGTAAAATCAATCAGCAACTCACCTAAAGCTATAACATCATACATTATAATCACCCCACACAGATTTTATTTTACACTGTGGTAACGCTAACTTTAAATTTATCAATAAATTTAATCTACAACAATATCCCATTTATTTAAATAATTAATTTTGCATTCCCCTTTGGAATATACAGATATATTTACCGAATTTTTGCTAGGATATATCCTTCCACTCATTACTTTTTCCCCATCATTAATAAATATCTCAACCGAACTTACATCTACAAATACTCTGAGTTTAAGTTTATTATTTTTTAAAGCTACATTTATTTTCCTTTCTCCTTTAGGCCCTATACCTGATTTATTGCGGTCAAATATAAATAATGATTCATCTCTTTTATATGATAAAATAGTTTCTTCATTGTCTCCTTTTCTTATTTTTAAACCAAATTCCTCTGCTTTACCCCCCTCAAACTCAACTTCAAGTTCATAACAGTCACCATATGTGTCTAAGTTTTTTTCTCCATCTATCTTTAAGTTTATAAGCTTATAATGATTTTTTCTGTAGTTTTCTATTTCTTTAATCGGCCTAAAATATAATTTACCATTAACCATTAAAATTTCCCTTGGTAATATCATGGCTCCAGCCCAATTATGGCCTCTTTCTTGTGTTGGCATAACTTCCCCCCACATATCCATCCATGCAACTATAAGCCTTCTTCCCAATTTATCACTAGTAGTTTGTGGAGCATAAAAGTCAAATCCATTGTCAATCTGTTGATAATCATCAATATCAAACTTAAATATCCCTTTGTTTATGTCTAAATCTCCAATAAAATATATAGATGAGTGAGTACTATTAAAATCATTCCCTCTAGTCTTTATATGTTCTGCAGATACCATTAGTACATACTTACCTTGTAATTCAAATAAATCGGGACATTCCCAATTGTAACCTGTGTTTTCATTCCCTCTCGCAAGTATATTTACAAAATCCCAATCTTTTAAATTTGTTGATTTATACAATAATACCTGCCCGTGTTCATTTCCATCATTTGAACCCAACATCATGTAATAATATTGTCCGTTTTTAAAAACTTTAGGATCTCTAAAATCCTTTTTACTTGCTTCTTCTGGAATTTGTTTTTCCCCAATTACAGGATTTTTACTGTATTTTATGAAATTAATGCCATCTTTCGAGTAAGCCAAATTTTGCACCTGCTTATAATCTTTACTCTTATCAGGTCCTGTATATATGTGTCCAGTATACAGTAAACATAACATATCGTCTTTTTCAATGGCACTACCTGAAAAACACCCATCTTTGTCAAAATCATCTCCCGGCACTAACGCTATTGGAAGATAAGACCATTTAACCAAATCCTTACTAATCGCATGCCCCCAATGCATTGGACCCCAAACTGCTTCATAAGGGTTGTGCTGATAAAACAAATGGTAATTACCTTTGTAATATATAAATCCATTAGGGTCATTAATCCAACCATATTCACCCATTAGATGGTATTTCAATCTATACTGTAAATTTAATCTACTCTTATTTGCTTGAATATACTTATTTGCATCATTTATATTTTTAAGTTCCAATTCTACTACCTCCAGACCTTTATTTTATTGAACCCTTTAAAACGCCTTCTATAATCTGCTTTTGCATTAGTAAATATGCAATTATTACAGGAATTGTAGCTAACATAAGAGCTGCCATAGCAGGCCCATATTCAATCGTGTAAGTTCCATAAAAATAGAAAACAGAAAGCGGTAAAGTTCTCTGCTCTGGCGCCATGAGTACTAAATATGGCAATAGAAAGTCATTCCATATCCACAAAATATCCAATATAGCTATTGTTGTTGTTACTGGCTTCAAAAGCGGAAAAACAATTTTAAAGAAAGTCTGAAGCTGGCTGCACCCATCAATAGTAGCAGCCTCTTCTAATTCCAATGGTATACTCTTTATAAAACCGTGATACATAAATACGGCCAAAGATGCACCAAAACCTACATACATATAAATCAATGCCCATTTGCTATTCATCATGCCGATAGAACCATATATTTTTACAAGGGGTATCATTATCCCTTGGAAAGGAATAATCATAGATGCCACCATAAAAAAGAACATAAACTGATTAAATTTCCACTTTTTTCTTACAAAAATATAAGCAGTCATTGATGACAGCAATGTAATCAAAAATACACTAAAAGCAGTTATAATCAAAGAATTCAAAAAAGCATGTAGATAATTCATTTTTGTAAAAGCATCAATATAATTGCTTAAATTCAGCACCGACGGAAGCTTGAGTGGGTTTTCTAGGATTTCCTTTCTCTCTTTAAAGGAATTAATTAAAACTATAAAAAATGGAAATATATAAAGTACCAAAAAAATACTTAAAGCAAAAAATTTTATTCCACCAAGTAGGCGATTTTTCTTTTCCATCAATTTTCCACCTCCAGCTTTTTGCTAAAATACACCTGAAGCAACGTGACAGCCGCTACCACAAAAAAGAGAAAAAACGCCTCTGCTTGACCAATACCATACTGCTGACTTAAAAAAGCAGTGTTATATATGTGAAGTGATATGAGTTCGGTGCTTTTATATGGTCCTCCATTTGTCAAAGCCAAGTTTATATCGTAAACCATAAACCCTCTTTGTAAAGTCAAAAAAACACTTATAGTAAAAGAAGGCACCATTAATGGAAGTATCACGTTTTTTAATCTTTGATAAGTATTTGCTCCGTCTATACTTGCTGCTTCTAACAAATCTCTCGGTATATTCATAAAACCTGAAATATATATCACCATCATATAACCAGTATACTGCCAGACTGTAACAATCACCAAAGCCCAAAAAGCTTTGTCAGGATCTGACAACCAAGAGCCTGACAAAATTGGTATATTATACGATTTTCCTAAATATACTAAAATGTTTGAAAAAATAAATTGCCATATAAAGCCTAACAATATTCCGCCTATCAAATTGGGAGTAAAAAAACCTGCTCTAAAGAAATTTTGGCCTTTTGCGCCACTCGTTAACATATAAGCCAAGAAAAAAGCTATGATATTAATTAATATTACTGTGAAAAATACATATTTTAATGTCAATAAAAAAGATGTCCAAAATATTTTATCTTTAAATACTTGTAAATAATTTGAAAAACCTACAAAAGCATGTGTAGCAGAAATACCATTCCAATCAGTAAAAGTTAAATATATTCCATATAAAAACGGTAATATTATTACTGTGAGAAAAGCAAAGGTAGTAGGTCCTGCAAATATCAAGTACGTTTTGAGTTTAGCCAACAAAGTTTTTTCTTGTTCCACACCCATATCCTCCTTCACTTTTATATTGAATAACGGATAGGCAATAACATTCTATCCGTTATTCAATCAAATCTTACGTATTATTGAACATTTTTCCAATAATTTTCTATTTCATTAATCAAGCCTTTTCTGTCAATTTTTCCTGCCAAATACTTTTGCATTGAAGCTCCTAACTTTGACCAGTGGTCAGGCGGCAATGTAGTCATAAACTCTAAAGTATTACCACTCTTAACATACTGCAGAATAGATTTAGCAAGGGGATCTTGCGGTTGTAAAGTTATATTTTTAAATGCAGGTATAATGTTAAGTTTGTTCACAAGCATATCTTGACCTGTAGAGCTGTATACCAACCAATCTAAAAATTTCTTAGCTGCACCTTGCTGCTCAGCACTATTTTGTGTTTTATCTATGCCGATAAATTTTGTTACACCTACAGGTATACCTGAATTACCATAGTCATCTTGGCTATTGCTGATTGGTACAGGTATAAAGCCGTATTGTCCATTTGCAGTATCAAATTCTTTTATCTGTGGCCATGCCCAATTTCCCATAAACCAAAATCCAACTTCACCTTTACCAATAAGCTCTGGTCCTCTATCATAAGTCGGAGATAATGGATCATTTTTATCTATGTTATGCTTTTTCATCATGTCAAAAGTATCCATTAAGCCATTAAACACTTTATTATTTGCTAAATCAACTTTTCCCGCTTTTAAGTCTGATAAAAATTGAGCTACTTGAGCAGGATCTTTAGATTGATCCGCATACGTTATTGAAAGGAAATGGGCGCCTAAAGACCAATCCATTGGAGAAATTTCTAGTGCTTTAGCACCTGTTGCTTCTACTTTTTTAAATGCTTCTTCTAAAGCATCTCTCGTCTTTATAGAACTCGGATCAAAGTTTCCACCATAAGCCTTGTCCAATACAGCCTTGTTGTAAATAAGTCCATATCCTTCAACAGCAAATGGGAACGCTATAACCTTTCCATCCACTGTAGCTGCATTTAAAGCACCATCTATTGCATCTGAAACCCATTTTTCACTGCTTAAATCTAAGAATTTATCTTTGAATTTTGCTATATCACCTGGATCTAACATTGCCATTGTTGGTGCATTACCAGATGCATACATGGATGTAACCTTTTCAAAAGGTGACTGACCGGCTGCTGCAGGAATGACTTCTACAGTAATATTCGGATTTTCTTTTGTAAAAGCTTTAGCTGCATCTTCTAATTGAGCCTGAATTTCCCCTTTAGAATTTAGCAAAGTAATTTTTACACTCTTTGTTGCCGTGGCAGTACTATTACTTTCTCCATTATTGCTGCTTTTTGTACCACAGCCTGCCATGAGCGAAAAAACCAATGCAAACGTCAACATAATGGATAAAATTTTTCTCTTCATGACAATCCCCTTTCTTTAAATTTTTTGATTACTCTTATTATACTTGATTAATTTTTATGTGTCAACCGTTTGACATAAATTTTTTGATAAAATGTCAACCGTTTATAATGCGGTTGACATTTTTGAAACTTATTAATATTATAATAGATTGTATCTTGCTATTTTATTAATTTGTTCAATCAATCCTTCTACCTTCTCCTTTTGGGAAGATTCAAATCGTGACTTAAAAACATTAGAGCCAGATACATTAATAGATAAATTTAAAAACCCAGTTTCTTCCTCATCAATGTACGCATTTAAAATCTTATGTATAGGAATATAAATCCATATACCACCATATTTTACATCTTTTATAGACTTTGCATTTTCTTCTTGTAATATTATTAATTCTTTATTTGTAAATATAATCATATGAGAAGTGGATTTTATTCTTGTAAAAAATTTTAGGTATGGTACTATGATTTTGTTTCACAATTTACATCTCCTTATTTACCACTTTTGTTTTAATCTTCTCCAAAGAATTTTTAATGATATTTTTTGTTAAAACTGAGAATTTATCTTTGTTTTCTAAAAGAAAACTGTGAGACTCTTCTCCACCAATCTCTCCAAGAGCCCAAACAATAATCTGTTCAATATATGGGTCCTTTTTACCCCCATTATTGCGTAAATGTTCTATCAATACTTTTTCTGCTTTTTTTATTTTAAGTTCTCCAATTATTTTTGCTGCCATATAAGCGACATTATAATCCGGATGATTTATGGCTTTTATAAGTTTTTCACTGTAATCATCATCTGATATATTTTTAAAATCATATCCGCAATTTGAGCACTTTTCTTCTCCAATTTCAGCTATTTTAAAACACACAGGACATATATATCTCATCATTCATCAACCCTTATACCTAAAGTTTTTTTAAGATATCTATTTTCAGATTCATAACCTTTTAATCTTATTTCAAGTGTTTGGTTGTCACGCATCAACTGGAAATTTTTAAATTTCATTGCAGAGTATTTAGACGCCATAGAAATCAGCTGTCTTCTTAAATCATCTTCATTAGGATTATCCCTTTCTATTTGATATGCTTTAATCCCCATTTCAAAAATAGCTCTATATGCGTCTTCTTCTGTAAAACCATCTTTTTCAAAGTCTGCAACTAACTCTTTGATTTCTTCAAAGCTTTCATCAGTAATTTCAAAAGAAATCCTAATCATAATAGCCACCTCTCAATAATTTCAATGCTCTTTCAATCGAATCCTTGGAGTCATACCATGGTTCATCATGAAATCTATAATCAAATTTTGTTATAAACCATTCGAGGTCAGTAATATTTTTTTCAATTGCAGCTTCATTTATTTTAAATATTTTCTCAATTTGTGGTGTAACATCCTTTGCACTTTCCATAAGCATATTTAAGTGGTGGAAACATAATCTAGACAAGCCTTCAATGTGCCTTTCAACAAAATCTTTATCAGCATGTAAGATATCTATCAATATATGCATCTGGTATTTATCCCTTTCACTTAAATAATCACAAACAAGGCATTTGTTTTTTGTTTCTTTCCCTCTTTTTTTCTTTAAAGATTTACGTTTGTCTGCAATTTGCTGCAATTTATAACTGATATTTGCTTTTAATGCAATTGCCAAACCTAATTTATCATATGAGTTATTCAATAATTCCAAATGATAATGGCAAAAACTTGTCTCTCTTATTTTGACATACATTTCAGGGTCTTTTAAAACCTCATCTTCAAACAAATGCTCACAATAGGCTTTTTCTTCGTCTTTTATAATCTTACATATTGGACAACCTCCCTTATATTTTTCAAAAACCTCATACAATGGAATAAATTCTAACTTCATGCAGATTCCCATCCTCTCTTTTTTGTCAAATAAACAAAAATGGCTTCCACGAAAGTACGTAGAAGCCATTAGCCTTCACGGCAATAAGGTGAGCTTCATCACCCTTAAATATGCTTTTTTCCAATTTTCAATATTATTATACTATTTCTTTGGAGAAAATACAAGTATCAAATCCATTAATACAGATGACAAGCTATAAAATGTCCATTTTCAACTTCTTTTAGTTCTGGTTCTACCTCTTCGCATATTTTCCCTTTTTTCATAAAGCATCTGGTACTAAATCTACAGCCTTTTGGCGGATTCGCAGGAGATGGTACAGTACCTTCTAATATTATTCTTCCCCTTCTTTTTGATTTATCAATAGAGGGAATGGCAGAAAGCAAAGCTTTTGTATAGGGGTGAAGGGGGTTGAAGAAAATATCCTCAGTTTTTCCCATTTCTACAATTTTTCCTAGATACATCACCGCAACTCTATCGCTTACATGATATACAACACTCAAATCATGAGCTATAAAAAGATACGTCAGGTTTAATTCTTCTTTCAGTTCCTCTAGAAGGTTTATAATTTGCGCCTGTATTGACACATCAAGGGCTGAAACTGGCTCGTCAGCAACTATAAATTCAGGATTCATTGCCAAAGCTCGCGCTATTCCTATCCTCTGCCTCTGCCCACCTGAAAACTCATGGGGATATGAGTCCATCTGCCTAAAATTCAGTCCAACTCGATCTAAAAGATATTTGATTTTTTCTTCTCTTTCATGAAGATCTTTTATGCCAGAGGCAATCAAAGGTACTGACAAAATCTGCCTTACTGTCTTCCTGGGATTTAAAGAAGAATAAGGGTTTTGAAAAATTATCTGAGCTTTCTTCCTGTATTCTTTTAACTTTTCTCCTCTTGCCTCTGTTATGTCTTCCCCTTCAAATATTATCTTTCCCTCTGTAGGTTCATAAAGCCTTACAATTGTACGCCCTAGTGTAGTTTTCCCGCAGCCACTTTCTCCAACCAGCCCCAGAGTCTCCCCCTTGTTTATGTCAAGGCTTATATCATCAACAGCTTTCACAACCCTTTTCTTTTTCTTAGCTACAAGCTTCATTAACAAGTCTGGCTCTTCTATGAAATATTTCTTGAGATTTTTTATTTGAATAAAAGTGCCATTTTTCATATCTAACACCCCATCTTTTAGAGGTACTTTATACACCTCACAAATTCTCCATCTGAAACCTCAATTAAAGGAAGTTCAGCTTCTTTGCATTCTTCCACTGCTTCTTCACACCGCTCATAAAAAGGACAGCCTTTAGGTGAAAGAGAAGCCAAATCTGGGACATTTCCCGGTATAGCGTAAAGTTTTTCTTTTTTTCGGGTTATTTTAGGTATAGACTTTAAGAGCCCTTTTGTATAAGGATGTTTTGGCTCTTCTATTACTTTGTCTACAGGTCCTTTTTCTACTATTTGCCCAGCGTACATAACTGCTATTTCATCACAAAATTCTGCTGCTATTGCTAAGTCATGAGTTACAAAAATTATAGAAGTACCGTTTTTTTCATTAATTTGTCTTAATAAATCCAAGATTTGCGCCTGAATTGTTACATCAAGTGCAGTTGTAGGTTCATCTGCTAAAAGTATCTTAGGATTACATGAAAGAGCAATAGCAATTATGGCTCTTTGCTGCATTCCACCGCTAAATTGATGTGGATATGAAAAGTATCTTCTTTTAGGATACGATATTCCGACTTTTTCCATAAGTTCTACCACTTTTTCATATTCTTTTTTTCTTCTTTCTCTTTCCCTTCTAGAACCAAAAAATCTGCTTTTTTCAAGCTTTATTATATTGTGAACCCTCAAGGATTCCCTTATCTGTTCTCCTACAGGAAACACCGGATTTAATGTGGTCATTGGGTCTTGAAATATCATGGCTATGTCCTTTCCTCTTATTTCCCTCATCTCTTGAGCCGATTTTTTAAGAAGGTCCTCTCCTTCAAAAAGAATTTCCCCTTCTACAATTTTGCCCGGATAAGGGACAATCCCTAAAATAGAAAGCAAAGTCATGCTTTTTCCTGAACCTGATTCTCCTACTAAACCTAATATTTCTCCTCTTTTAAGTGTAATGTCAATTCCATTTACCGCTTTAACTATTCCCCTGTCTGTCTCAAAAGTCACTTTCAAATTTTTAATCTCAAGCATTTACTCACTTCCTTCCACTTTAAGCCTTGGGTCCAATATATCTCTTAATCCTTCTCCAAAAAGGTTAATACTAAGTACCAGTATTACTAAAGCTATACCTGGTAAAGTAGATATCCAATAAGCGTCAAATATGTAGTTTCTTCCAGAGTTTATTAAAGAGCCCCATGTAGGAATATCTGGCGGTACCCCTAACCCTAAATAACTTAATGATGCTTCCATTATTATCATGTATCCTATTCTAAGTGTTGAAAGAACAAATATAGATTGGAATATATTTGGCAGGATTTCTGATATGATTATAGCACTGCTGCTTCTTCCTAAGGCCTGAGCAGCTTCTACATATTCTTTATTCTTCTCCTCCAAGACTTCACCTCTTACCAGCCTGAAAAATTCCACCCAGCTTTTAAATGTCAAAGCCAAAATCAAATTCCAGAATCCGGGCCCTAAAACTGCCATTACTCCAACTGCAAATATTAAGAAAGGAAAAGAAAGCAAAAAATCAGCGAAACGTGAAAGTATTGTGTCGATAGTTCCTTTATAATATCCTGCAATTGCTCCTAAAATTGTTCCAATCAATGCTGAAATTAAAACAGTCAAAAAACCTATCATTATTGATATTCTAGAACCATATATGATCTGAGTGAGCAAGTCTCTCCCTATTTGATCAGTACCTAAAGGATGTGACCATGTCCCTCCATTCCATACAGGTGGCATTAGTCTTTCTGAAAGGTCTGAGTATTTAATATTGTATGGTGAAATAAAAGGTGCAAATATAGCCATTAAGATATATGCTATAATTATAAGCATTCCTACAAAAGCTGTTGGATGCTTTTTAAACTTTCCAAGAATACTTAAAATATTAGTAATTAAATTTGGTTTTTTGTACAATAGGTTATAATAGTCTGTAGGTACTATCCCATTTTTTATAGTCATAAAAACACCTCCTACAGCTCAATCTTGGGATCTAGATAAGTATAGAGTATATCTACTAAAAGATTTGCCATAACAAATGTGAAAGCATAAAACATCACTACTCCCTGGACCAAAGGATAATCTCTGTCAAATATCGCTTTAACCACAAGTCTACCTATCCCCGGCCATCCAAATACATTTTCAACTATCATATTGCCTCCCAAAAGTGCACCCACCTCCATACCTAATACTGTAACTGTTGGAATTAAGGCATTTCTAACAGCATGTTTAAGTATCACCAGTTTTTCAGGAACACCCTTGGCCCTTGCAAAGACTACATAATCATTTCTTAAAACCTCCAACATGCTAGACCTCATAACCCTTGCCAAAACAGCCGCTAAAGGTGCCGATAAAGTAAGGGCTGGTAAAAAAAGGTGCCTTATACTACTTACAAAAGCTTCCCAATTTCCAGCAAGAAGTGAATCAATCGTATAAAAACCAGTTACTTTAGGAATGGAAATTAAAAAATTTATTCTACCTTGACTTGGTAACAAATTTAAGTTGGCAGAAAAAATTAAAATAAGTATTAAACCTAACCAGAAAGATGGCATTGAAATACCCGTAAAAGATACTGCCATCATAGTTCTATCAACCCAGGAATTTTGTTTGACAGCAGATATAATTCCTATAGAAATACCTATTAACACACCAAGAACCAATGCTGCCAATGCAAGCTCAATTGTAGCAGGTAGGGTCTGTTTAATAAGGTTTATTACTGGGACATTTTTAGTTATAGATTTTCCTAGATCTCCTTTTAAAAAATCTATAAGAAAAATGTAAAGCTGAGTATATATAGGCTTGTCAAGGTTAAACTCCTCTTTTAATAGTTCTATATCCTGCTGTGATACCATACTCTCTTTTCCCATCATTATATCAACGGGGTCTCCTGGAGTAAATCTCATAAAAATAAACACTGTTATAGCTATAGCCAGCATAATCGGAATCGTGTATAATATTCTTTTTAAAACCTTCACTTCCCTCATAAAAATTCCCCCTTATATTTTAGAATAAAAAGGGGTATTACCCCTTTTTATTCATTAGAAAGTTTTACTCTGTGCATATTTTCTCTGCCATCCATACTTGGTTGCCAATTTTCTACATTTTTAGTCGCTGCTTCTACAGTCTTCAGAGAATATCCAAATACCCATGGAGCATCGTCATATATTATCTCCTGAGCCTTGTAATAAAGCTCTTTTCTTTTAGCATTGTCGGTTTCTTTTGCAGCTTCATCTAAGAGCTTATCAACCTCTTTATTGCTGTAAAAAGAAAAATTACCTCTTTCACCTGTCTTGAGCTTTGGATTTAAGAAATCAAATGGGTCAAGATATGCATTTCCCCAGTCAGTAAGGTATAGCTGCCTGGTACCTTTTTGTATTTCAGACTGCAAAACTCCCCATTCCCATGTCCTGACAGATGATTTTATACCTACTTTTTCAAGCATATTCGCTATAGCTAAAGCCTCCCCTTCCCTAAAAGGCTGTGTATCTATGACAACTTTCAAATCAGAAACTCCAGCCTCTTTTAAAAGCTCTTTTGCCTTGTCAGGATTGTACTCATAGGGTTTTAAATCTGTATTTGCAGCAAAGGCATATGGTAGCATTGGACCTGCCAGCCTTACACCATAACCTCTATAGATTTCTTTTACAATAGAATCCATATCTATTGCGTAATTTAAAGCCTGCCTAACTTTTGGATTATCAAAAGGTGGCATTTTATTATTTATCTCAAGAATATATACCCTTGTTCCTTCATTTTCTTTTACTTGTACATTTTTATTATTTTTTAATTTATCAATCATATCTGACGGTATGTATTGGACTATATTTACTTCTCCTTTTTCTAAAGCAGCTATCGCAGTAGAAGGTTCTGGTATCATCCTAAATATAACTTTTTTTAAGCTTGGTGGCCCAACAGGGGGAATGTCTGGAGAACCGCCGTAATATCCATCATACCTTTCTAAAACTATCTGCTCATCCAATTTTCCAGATACATATTTAAAAGGTCCTGCTCCTATAGGATGTTTTAAAAATTCCTCGTATCCCACTTCTTCATAATACTTTTTAGGTATTATTTGCTGATGAACTAATGCTTGGAGTAAAACTGGAAAAGGCTCTTTTAGTATAAATCTAACCGTATAGTCATCGACCTTTTTAACATCTTCCACAGGTCCCATTAAGCCTTTTCTTGGAGAAGTTTTCCCTTCAAGTCCCCCCTCTTTTATTATTCTATTAAATGTAAATACCACATCGTCTGCTGTAAGAGGGTCTCCATTTTGAAAAGTTACACCTTTTCTTATTTTAAATTCCCACTCAGTAGGTGATATTATCTCCCAGGACTCTGCTATCTCTGGAACTACTTTTCCATCATATGTCCTTGTAACTAATCCATCAAATATGTTTCTTAAAACTGTTTCGGTTTCTCTATCTCTGTAATCAGCAGGATCCAATGTTACAATGCTATCTTTATTTAAAGCTATTACAATGGTTCCTCCATCTTTTTCTGAAGTTACTTTCTTAGAAGATGTACATCCCCCTAAAGCGAGCAAAAGCGATAAAAGAAGTGCCAAAAGGATAGCAGTTTTTTTCATAATAAAATATACCCCCTTTAAATGTAAAATTATGGTAAGGACGGGGATATAAAAAGGCCGCTGAAATATCCAGCGGTCCTGGATATTTCTCCTTCCCACGCTTGCGAGGTTAGCTGACGGGCTCGGGTCGAAGGAGTAACCCTACTCTTCCCGTAGGAAGAGATTCGCCCCAAAAGTGTGGGTCCCCCGCCCCTTTTCGGGTTCAGCGATAACGATTAAGTTGTTTATTAAATTGTACCATAAATTTGCCAGTGAGTCAAATTAGCTTATTCTCAATCTCAAAAAATTTATGGTATAATTATATCAGTTATTATCCTAATTCTTTAATAAAAAGGAGTTAGAAAAAAGTGACAAAATCTTTGAAAAGAAGGACTTTCATTGTCCTTATCTTTTTCTTTATCATGACCTTCGCTTTAATTGGGAGACTTATATGGATACAGAGTATAAACTCTGAAAAACTTGCCATGGCAGTCGAAAGACAAAGTACTGCTGATATCATATTAAAGCCTCAACGGGGCAATATTTATGATGTAAATGGGAATATTCTAGCCTGTAATGTTCCAGCAGGAGATGTGTTTGCTGCCCCTAAATTTATAAAAAACCCACAAAAAGTTTCAGAAGAACTCTATAAATACTTAAATATGGACAAAGACTCTCTTTATAAAATTCTTTCAAATAAAGACTCTGAATGGGCTGTACTTGGTAGGTCCATTCCTTTAGAAAATATAAACAAAATAAAAAGTCTTAACATACCAGGGATATATATAGAAGATACTTTTATGAGAAACTATCCCAACGGTAAAATGCTATCACAAGTATTAGGATTCACAGGAATTGATGGCAATGGCTTGTATGGCCTTGAATATTCTTTAGATAAATATTTAAGTGGTATCCCTGGTCGTGAAATCTCTCTTGTAGATGCAGAAGGTAGAAAAGTAGGAGTCCCAAGCAAGCTTTACAAACCTACAAATGGTGATAATATTGTCCTTACAATTGATTCTGTAATACAAAGTTATACAGAAAAAGCTATAAAAAATGCTTATGAGAAATATAAACCAGAAAATGGTATAACAGCAATAGTCATGAATCCCAAAACAGGTGAAATCCTAGCAATGGCAAATATACCTGATTTTGATCCTAATAACCCTCAAAAAATATCCTCACAAGACTATTGGTCAAACCCGGCAGTCTCTAGCATTTATGAGCCTGGTTCCGTCTTTAAAGTAATTACTGCTTCTGCTGCTTTAGAATCAGCGGTAGTAACACCTGATGAACAATTTGATGACCCCGGTTATTATATTGTATCAGGGCATAGAATTAATAGCTGGACAAAATTAGGTAAGATAAACTTCGAAGAAGCTATAGAAAAATCTAGTGACACAGTTTTTATGCAGGTAGTAGAACGATTAGGTGTCGATGCCTTTTATAAATACATACAAGCTTTTGGTTTCGGTACTCCAACAGGAATTGAGCTTCCTGGAGAAGCCAGTGGAATGATTTTGCCAAAATCAAAGATATATCCTGTAGACCTTGCTACTATGTCCTTTGGCCAAGGAATCGCTGTAACTCCAATCCAAATGATTACAGCTTTTTCTGCCGTGATAAACGGTGGAAACCTCATGGCTCCACATATTATAAAATATATCGAAAACGGCGATAAAATAATTAAAGAATATAAGCCTCAAATAGTTAGACAAGTTATCTCTAAAAAAACTTCCGATACAATGAAGTATATACTTGAAAAAACAGTAACAGAGGGTACCGGCCAAGCGGCACAAGTACCTGGATATACAGTAGGTGGAAAAACAGGTACAACGGAAAATTATGCTCCAGGAAAATACGTAGCATCATTTGCTGGATTTGCACCAGTTGAAAACCCAAAAATTGCCGTATTAGTTCTTGTTAAAAATCCAACGCAAAATGGTCATATGGGAGGAGAAGTAGCCGCACCAATAGCCCAGGAAATATTAGGAAATACTCTTAGATATTATGACACAGTAAAAAAGTAAAAAATAACAATACCCGTTATTTGTACTGCACCAACTGACTTACACTATTTTTTATTTCCTCTATTATATCAAAGGCATTTTTGCTATTTTTTATTCCTTCTTTTATTTTTGCCATCACTGTGTTGTTTATTTTTCTCCATCCGCCAAATTGTGGGATGATATTTGTATAATTAATAGCTAATTCAATTCTTTTCATTTTATCGTCTTCAATAATTTTGTCTTTTTTAACTGGTACATAACCTAATTCAATCACCTTTTGTTGGTCTTCTGTAATAAACTTTATAAATTTATACTCCATCTCAAGCTTTTTTTCATCTTTTTCCTTCTTTATGCCATAGGCATATATTTTAGGTGATAATGTCAGTGGTATGCCACTTTCACCTTCAGGGTACATAGCTACATCAAACTCAAACAGCTTTCCTTTTGACTGTAAATTTTTAAGCTGTGTTATTTTATAGCTTTCTTCTACTAAAACAGCAGTGTTTTTAGTAGTAATAAAGTCTTGCCATAATTTTTCTCTGTCTCCCTCAAGTGAAACAGGATTTACCACCTTATATTTATTGAATAAATCCAAAACTTTTTGCACCCCTGAAACTGCTTGAGGGCCAAAAAAAGAATACCTTTCTTTGTCAAAAGCCCTCGCACCATCTAAAAGTAAAAATCCCCATAAATTATAGCTATCAGGCGCGAGAGAAAGACCTAATCCATAAAAATATTTTTTATCCTTTTTTCCTTCAGTGTAAGTGAGTTTTGTCATACTATCAACAAATTCTTCGTAATTCCATTCCCCATTTTCAGGCAATTGAATTTCTTTTTCGGCAAACATATCAACATTTAAAAAAAGAACATTAGTATATATTCCTAAAGGCATTCCATAAATATTGCCTTTATAACTTATAGCGTCAATAACGCCTTCCTTGTATTGCTTCTTAAACTCTTCATCTACATATTTATTGATAGGACTTAAATAATCCTTTGAAATAAAATAAAAGTCTGCCCCAACAGGTAAAATATCTGGCAAAGAGCCATCTTTAGAAGAGTTAATCAGTTTTTCATATCCGTCTTTGTATGAAAGAGGCTCAAAATCTATTACCACACCCGGGTATTTGTACTGAAATAATTCTATTTTCTTTTTTATAAATTCAAATCCTCCTGGGTCTTTAATTGAAGGATGAGGGAAATCCCAAAATGTAATTATTCCTCTAAACTCCTCTTCTACCTGATTTTTTTCTTGTATTTGTTCTTTTTCATAAAGATTCATATAGTAAGGCCAATATATAAGAAAAAATATCACTAACAAATATAACAAAATAGTAAAAGGCTTTCTCACATTAACCACCTCTTACTATCTATATTCTCAAAATTACTCTTAAATAACTTAAAAAGCAGGATAGAATTCCTAATTCTACCCTGCTTTTTTATCAATTTATATTTTAAGCCCTGCTTTTCTCCAATCCTCTTTGAATCTTTCTATTCCCGCATCTGTAAGCGGATGTTTTACCATCTGCATGAGCACTTTATATGGTACTGTCGCTATATGTGCCCCTAGTTTTGCTGCCTGTAAAACATGTATAGGATGTCTTACACTTGCAGTTATTATTTCTGTATCTATGTCGTAATTATTGAATATCGTAACAATATCCTCAATAATCTGCATCCCGTCTGTATTTATATCATCAAGCCTTCCTACAAAAGGACTTACATATGTCGCACCTGCACGAGCTGCAAGTAATGCTTGATTTGCTGTAAATATTAACGTCACATTTGTTTTAATCCCTTCTTTTGAAAGAACATTTACTGCTTTTAGACCTTCAGCCGTCATAGGAATTTTTATTACTATATTTTTATGTATCTTTGCCAATTCCCTTGCTTCCTTAATCATACCCTCATGGTCATCGCTTATAACTTCTGCACTTATAGGACCATCTACAATTTGAGTAATTTCTTTTACTACCTCAATAAAATCTCTTCCTTCTTTAGCAATAAGAGATGGGTTTGTAGTAACACCTGCTATTACACCTAATGCATTAGCTTCTCTTATTTCGTCAACATTTGCAGTGTCAAGAAAAAATTTCATTATTTCATCCCTCCGTTATCAATTTACTTACCTTTATTATATATCTAATTTTCAAAAATTAAAAGCCATGCTTTATAGTTATGCAATTTTATTTTATTTGTAAAACAAGCTTCAAAAACTCAAACAGTATTCTTAGATAATTCATACCTTAAATGGTCTATAAATTGTTTTGCACTTCTTGGAGACCTTCCATTATGCCATATAGCCCATTGCAACGCTTTTTCTTTTAAAAAATTCCATTCTATTTCTATATTGTGCTTTTGAGCTAATCCTTTAACAATTTTTAAATACTCTTCTTGGCTGGGTGAAACAAATGTAACAGTTATTCCAAATCTATCACTTAAAGAAAGTTTCTCTTCTCTTGCATCTGTATTATGAAGTTCATTGTCTTCTATATTCTCTGTGACAATATGCCTTCTATTTGACGTCGCATAAATTACCACGTTTGAAGGTAAGACCTCTACTCCACCTTCTAATATCGACTTAAGTTCTTTATACTGCACTTCACTTTCATCAAAAGATAAATCGTCAAAAAACAATATAAATTTCATTCCTCTGTCTTTAATTATATCAATTATGTATGACAAATCACCTACATCATTTTTGCTAATTTCAATAAGCCTCAAGCCTTCTTTGTAAAATTCATTGAGCAAAGCCTTAACAGTAGAAGACTTTCCAGTACCTTTATCGCCGTATAAAAGCACATTATTTGCAGGAAAACCTTTTAAGAGAGCTTTCGTATTTTCTATAACTATTTTGTGTTCTTCTTCATATCCTATCAAATCCTCAAAGGTTATAGGGTCAATATTTTCTATTCCTTTTAATTGTCCTGACCTATTTTCTGTAACCCAGCGAAAAGCTTTATACTTTCCAAAAATGCCACATCCGTTTGAATGGTAATAATCAGACAGATATTCAGCAAATTTATCTTCTCTCAGTTCCCATAAATCCTCTAATGTGTGACTAGTGTTGACAATTTCCGTGAAACTAATCTTTGACTTGAAAAAGCTCCCATCAATATACCTCTCAAAGTCAGGCAATTCCGTATTTAATGAATTATTTACGCTTTCCGCTATGTTTATAGAGCAAAATTCCTTTAAAATCCCTATTTCTTTTTCGACAGCCTTAATCATTAAATCGCTTACGGCATCAAAACCATATTTTTCTGAAATACGGCTAAAGGGGTTTTCATCGTAAGCAATTTCTTCTGCTAAAAAAGTAGGCCAAATGTTTTTATAAATTCTCCTTTTAAAAGCATATCTAGTAATATCTTTGTAAAAACTGCTATATTCAGCATAAATAAACTCAATAGAAGGTTTTTCTTTCGAAAGCTCTTGTAAAATTTTAATTGCTTTTCTTATCAGACTATGATTAATGATATTTCTATAAATCACTATTTTATTTAGCCTATTTAAAATATTTCTTAATTCTTCTTTACTTTCCAATTATATCATCTCCTATACCGTACTTTGAAAAATTTCTACTTTATCTCTTTATTTTATTAAATTATATCATAAAAAGATATTTTCTAATCAACATTACAAAATAAAAAAGGCTTAATTAAGCCCTATAACTTCAAAAATTGAAAATTGTTCTTTCAGGAAAAGTGATAAGAATCAAATTTTCAATTTCTTCGGCAAAACTCAAGAATCTTTCTGTAAATCCTGATTTACTAAATATAATATAATACTCCTCGGCTTTATTTTTTGCATTTACTTTACTTGCTTTTTGCTTTAGAGAGTAGAACAAATCAATATCTACTTTAGAATTTGTATATTTGCATTCGCCATAGAGAAGAGAGCCAGTTGTTGTATCTATTCCTACAATATCAATTTCATTGTTTTTATCCCACCACTTTCCGATTTTGCTTATCTTCAAATGTAGCTCTCCTTTTTGTGACAATTCCCAAACATATTCCTTGCAGATATCTTCATATACGAAACTTATGTGCTCAGTTATAATTCTTTTCTTTATGTTTTCTAAAACAAATTCCACATTATCAAGTTCTAGTTGTTCCTTGAAAGGATAAACAAATTTAAACCAGAAATTCAAAAAATTATCATTTATAAAATATAATCCTTTTTTGCTTTTTTCAGGATATTCTTCTGTTACAGGAGTATCTCTCCGCAGTATATCCAAGTCTATCAGTGTATTTATATATTTTGTCAGTCTTGTCTGAGGAACGGAAAGGGTTTGAGCTATTTGTTGAAGTTTATGATTGCCCAAAGAAATACTCTTAATGAGAGAGAAATAAGTACCAATGTCTTGAATCTCCCTTTCAAGCAAAAACAAAGGTTCTTCATATAAAAAACTTTGCCTATTTAGCATATTTTCTCTTATAGCCTCATAAATATCACCTTTGTAATTAAATACTTCCAAATACCTTGGAACTCCACCCAATATAGCATAAAGCCAGATAAGTTCATCCTCTGTCGACTGTGGGAAAAACTCTTTTAAATATTTAAATTTTAAGGGCTTTAATTTTATTTGACCAGTTCTCCTTCCATACAATGGGCTTGAATAATTTAGAACATGCTGTTCCATCATATTTACTAATGAACCGCAAACAATAAAAAAGATATTCTTTCCTTTTAACTTTTCATCCCATATCTTCTGCAAAATTGATGCAAAAGATGGATTTACTTTGCAAAGATATTGAAATTCATCAATAACTATGACCAGCTTTTCATTTTTTACGTTATTAGCTATAAATTCAAAGATTTCATCCCACATAATATTTTGGGCTTTTTCTAGTAAGCTATTATTAAAAAACTTTGCCACCAAAATTTTAAAATTATTAATATTTTGACTCTCTATTTCTTCAGTTGCTAAAAAATATATAGCTTTTTTGTCTTTTATAAACTCCTTAATGAGCGCAGTTTTGCCTACTCTTCGCCTTCCATAAATAACAACAAAAGAAGACCCTTCTTTAGAGAATTGAGTTTCTAGAAATTGAATTTCAGCTTCTCTATTAACAAATTTTTTCACAATTTTTCACCTCAATATTATTATACCACAAATTATTATACTTAAAAGTATAATAATTAAGATATTACATATGAAAAGATATTTTTCAGTTTCTTATCTGGTACTGTTTTATATGTTTCATAAATTTCTAAATACATCTTTTCTACCCCTTTGTAAAAAGTCTCCATCTTTTTACTATCCGCGTTCTTTATTATTCTTTTATAGTTTTTATTATACTATAAATTACCATATTCTTTTATAAAAATATAAAAAATATTTACGCATTTGAAAGTTTAAAAAATTTTATTTTTTAATAGAAATCAACCAAACACTCTATAATTAAAAAATTTTAGTAATTTAAAAACTTTAACCTTGAATAACAAATTTTTAGGTAGTATAATGGTCTAAAATTCACTCTAAAACGAAAAGGGGGATTGAGAATATGATACACAAATTATCTAAAGAAAACCACATATTTAGTTTTTCCAAAGATAATACACCTGTACTTTTTGTAAAAAACGGAGATGAAATAGTAATTGAGACTTTGGATTGCTTTTCAAATCAAATCCAAACAAATGAGGATAAATTAGAACAAATGGATTGGAACAAAGTAAACCCTGCAACAGGCCCTATTTATGTTGAAGGTGCTAAAGAAGGAGATGTTTTGGAAGTCACAATTAAAAAGATTGAAATAGCTGATAAAGGTGTAATGGCCACAGGTAATGACCTAGGAGTATTGGGTGATTTAATGAATGGACTGTATTCCCGAGTGGTTAATATAAAAGAGGGGAAAATTATTTTTGATGAAAAAATTTCTATTCCAATTAAACCTATGATAGGAGTAATTGGCGTTTCACCAAAGAATGGTAATATAAACTGTGGAACACCTGGTTCTCATGGTGGAAATATGGACACTACACTTATCGGTGAAGGTTCAAAACTTTTTTTGCCAGTATTTGTAGATGGTGCTTTGTTAGCTTTGGGAGATTTACACGCTGTAATGGGAGATGGAGAAGTAGGTGTATCAGGTGTAGAAGTATCGGGCTCAGTTACAGTAGAAGTTAGAATTGTAAAAAATTTGAAACTTATAAATCCTCTTGTAAAAACACCAGAGGTAACAGCAACAATAGCATCAGATGAATCTTTGGATAAAGCAGTAAAAATAGCAGTTCACGATATGGCAAACTTATTTCAAAGTTTTACCAAATTATCAATAGAGGAGATAGCTACACTTTTTAGCATAGCAGGAAATGTACAGATTTCACAAGTAGTAGATCCACTTAAAACTGCACGCTTTAGTTTGCCAAACTGGGTATTGGATAGCTATAACATTGTGTTCTAAGGGAGGAAAAACTATGGAAAACAAGAATGATACATCATTAGAGAATTTTGGATATAAGCAAGAATTAAAAAGAGCTTTGACAATTTGGGACTTAATAATATATGGGCTCATCTTTATGGTTCCTATTGCGCCATTTGGTATTTATGGGTTTGTCGCTGATATATCAAAAGGAATGGTTGCGCTTGCCTACGCAATTGGAATAGTAGGAATGATATTTACTGCTTTTAGTTATGCATCAATGTCTGAAGCCTTTCCGATTGCTGGTTCTGTTTATTCATATGCAACCAAAGGTTTGAACAAAGTTATAGGATTCTTTACTGGCTGGGTCATTTTGCTAGATTATTTATTAGTTCCTGCGCTTCTTTATGTTGTCAGTGCAGCTGCTTTAAATGGTATATTTCCAGCTATTCCTGTAATAGTGTGGGCATTAGCATTTATTTTAATAAATACAATAATTAACATTGTAGGAATTGAAGTTACAGCTAAGTTTAATAAAATTGTACTA
This sequence comes from Thermoanaerobacter uzonensis DSM 18761, assembly GCF_900129115.1. Classification (NCBI taxonomy): domain Bacteria; kingdom Bacillati; phylum Bacillota; class Clostridia; order Thermoanaerobacterales; family Thermoanaerobacteraceae; genus Thermoanaerobacter; species Thermoanaerobacter uzonensis. The sequence goes on from NZ_FQUR01000017.1 coordinate 41,201, forward strand.
ATACTTGAACTTATAGTTTTAGCGGTTTTTATAGGAGTTGGCGCTTTTGCAATTTCTCATGGTATAGGTGGAGCAAAATTTTCATTTAAAGCTTTTTATGACCCGCAAAATTTTAGCTTAGGTCTTGTAATGAGTGCTGTCTCTATAGCAGTTTTAAGTTTTCTCGGTTTTGACGGTATAAGTACCCTTGCTGAAGAAACAATCGGTGGTAAAAAAACTGTAGGAAAAGCAACTGTACTTGCACTTTTATTCGCTGGCATATTGTTTATACTTCAAACATGGGTAGCATCAATGGTATGGCCTGATTACAGAACTTTTTCTAATCTCGACGTAGCTTTTTATGAAGTTGCTAATCGTGCAGGAGGAAAATGGCTCATGCTTACTACTTCTTTGGCAACAGCTTTCGCTTGGGGAATAGCAAACTCATTAGCAGCTCAAGCTGCTGTTTCAAGGGTACTATTCAGTATGGCAAGAGACCAAAACTTACCCCAATTTCTTTCAAAGGTTCATCCAAAATATAAAACTCCTTATATAGCAACTATTTTTATCGCTATACTTTCGGCTGTCCTCGTAGCAATCTATAGTGACAGGATAGCTGACCTTACATCTGTTATAAACTTTGGAGCTTTAACTTCGTTTTTAGTTCTCCACATCACCGTTATAACATATTTTATGATAAAAAATCATTCTAGCAATATATGGAAACACTTAATATCTCCAATTTTAGGTTTTTTAGTTATTTTCTATGTATGGATAAGCCTTAATGTACATGCCAAAATCCTTGGCGCTGCATGGATTTTGATAGGAATAATTTACTACATCATATTAAAATTTATATTAAAACGTAAGCCAGAAGAACTTAATGTATAAAATATTTCTTTAACGTTTAAGTTGTAACCCCACTTTGTAATTAATACAAAAGTGGGGTGTTTTGCATACGCTTTTCTTATACCCATTCAAAAATCTTTTTTGATACTTCTGGAGTAACTTCATGTACTCCTTTTCCCTGCTTAATCACCTACTTAAATTTTGTACTATCAATTAAAATTAACGCTACATCATTAAAATCTATTTAGAACAAAAGGAGTATATCACATGGAGAACTTGAATATAAAAACTATAAAAAAGTTAATCTTGAACAGGAGGAAGCAAGTATTATTGAATAAATGTTTTAAGTGTGGTTGTGAAGAACTAATAAAAACAAAAGTCACTCTCAAAAAATTGCAAAATAAAACATCCTTTCTATAATATAGTTGCTCTCTGTTAAGCATGGAGGGTTGATACGAAATCTCTGTTTATGCATTTGAAAGTTTAAATATATATTTAAAAACAATAGACAAGAAAAAGACAATGTGATAATCTATAAAAAGAAAGCAAAAATCAATTTGGAGGGCTTTAAATGAGTAAAATTTTTGATATTGATAGAAATGATGAATGCATTTGTGGAAGTGGAAAAAAATATAAAAAATGTTGTCTTCCTAACATAGAAAAAATTGAAAAAAGCCTTTTAAAAGAAATAGAAAAAGAAGATGGATTTTTGCCTTATGATTATGAATTTATACGAATACTAAGTATAATGTATGGAATTAAGCTAGATAGTAAAAATGAAGCTGTAAATATAGAAAGATTAACAGTATTGCTAATTGATTCATTGAGAGAAAGAAAACAACAACTAGAGAAACTTATTGAAGAAAATGAAAATGAAGATGAAATAACCGAAGAGTTATTTAGAAGAATTGTAAGTATATTCAGAAAAAACGAAGGATTGAAAAACTTAAGAATCCCGGTTATTTCTATAATAAATGTAGATCTTGATAATGAGGAAGAAATGGAAGGAGTTTTAGATGAAATATCTAATACATCTTTTTTAGAAAACTATTTATTGGATTTAGCCTATTCTCTACGTACAGAAAAATTTACCGAAGAAGAAATGAAAAATATCTTTATCTGGCTTTCGCTAGCAGTTATAGATAAAACTTATAAATTATTTGCAACGCCTATCTTAGAAGCAACAGAATTTGACCTTATAGATGGAGAAGATGAATTAGAAAAAGTTTTAAATAATGCAGAAAAATTACCCCAAGATTTAATAAATAAGAAAATAATGGAAATATTCTACAAATATCCTATATTTGCCGAATATTTAAGTGCCAATATGTTTATGGAAATGGGAGATGATTTAAATTATCTTTTAGACCCTGAAATGGAAATTGAAATGCCATTTTATGTATTTTATATTTTTTATTTAAAGTTCCTTACAAAAGCTGCTGAACTCTTTAAAAAGAAAAACACAGAACAACAAGAACTTTTTGATTCTATATTTGACGAAGTGATAGATGAAATTTTTGATGAAGATATAGTTGCAGAAAAAGTGTATTCTTCTATATTAGGCAAAATAGTAGAAATAGAAAAAACTACAAAAAATAATGACCTCAAAGAAAAGCTTCAAAACATATTAGAATTTTTAGCTATACCAACAAACTTCCAGATCAATTTAATGAAAATAAGATTTTTTATATCCCTATCTAAGTATGTTAATAATTTACCTCAAAGAATAGATGATAGCAATATGATTTTAGAAAATCTTGAACAGCTATTATCAAGAAAATTTTTTAATGAATATATGGCCTATTTAGAGTCAAAGGATTTTGAAGAAGCACAATACTTAAAACAGCTTTACAATAAAATCGAAGAGCAAAAAGTGATTATATATGATAATATGAATGCAATCGTAAATGCATTGGTCAATTGTATATTATTAACAACATAATAAAAGTACAATTGCTTATATAGCAATTGGTGGGGATAGTTGATTATAGAGATGTTGTCTTTTTGAGAAAGAGTGGTAAGAAAGTATAAATGACTATAAATAAACACAACCCCACTTTTTATAGACAACAAAAAGTGGGGTAAAAAAGAAACAGAATAAATTTATATTATTTTTCTTTTTTTAATCACCTATTGTTGCAATTTGCCCTTCTTGATACCAATCTACATTTTTGCCAAACAGTTGACTTATTACTCTTAATGGAACCATAACCCTTCCATTAGTTTCAAAGGCAGGAGCATTGATTGTTTCTTTTTGGCCATTAGTTATCTTTTGAATGTTTAAGTTTAAGAATTTTTGTTATTGTATTAATTGCTTCATCTATTTGTCCACTTTGTAAGTAAGTTATAGCTTCTATCTTTAATTCTTAATTTCTGATTCTATGTTGTTGCTTTGGTTAAGTATTTTAAGTTATTTCCATCTCTCAAAATAACTAGAAAATACATAAGTAGGAAAATATCTTCAATTGCTCTTATGACAGTAAGCATTTGTTCCCTCGGAAAAATAAATCCTGACAATATTATGGTTGGAAGCAATACGAAAAATGCCCCCTGCATTGCTTGGGTTTGAGTCTGCGCTACTGTTGAGATAAGTATTCCTATTGCAAGAGCACAGGTTATAAAATCAAGTCCTAATAAAAACAATAGATATATATTACCTCTAACAGGCACGCCAAACCAATACATGCTAAGCCCTAAAACCATTAAAAAATCTGTGTAACCAATTAGAATGTAAGGTAAAAGTTTTCCAATCATTAATTCTGAAGATTTTATAGGGGTTACAATCAATTGTTCTATTGTGCCCCTTTCTTTTTCTCTCACAAGCGCAAAAGCCGTCAATATTATGGTGATGTTTTGCATGATTAGACCCAAAAGCCACGGAATTGTAAACACTTGCGTGTTGAGTTCTGGATTGTATTCTACTTTTGTAGAAAGGTCTATTCCAATGGAAGGCATTTTCATGCCTTTGACTTTCAATTCTTTTTGTACAATATTGTTTGAAAACATTTGAGATATCATAATACCGCTTGATAAAGCAGTCCTTGCTGTTGTAGGATCAGAACCATCAATTTTAAGTAAAGGCTGTACCATTTTTACTTTATACTGCGAAAAATCCGGCGGTATAATAACCTTTCCTTCATCCAGCAAACGATTTAACTCATCTATACTACTTACATAAAAATCCGGATTAAAATACAATGAATTTTTGTATGCTTCAATATAGTTTCTGCTTTCATAGGTCTTGCTTTGGTCAAAAACTGCCATTGGTATATGGTCAACTTCTGTTGCAATAGCATAGCCAAAGAGCAAAAGCATTGTAATAGGCATAATAAATGAAATAACTAAACTTATCCTGTCTCTTCTTATATGTATAATTTCTTTTTTAATAATTGCAAAAAGCCTCGTCTTATTCATTATTCATCATCCTTACGTATTTAATAAACACATCTTCAAGCGAATCAAGATTATTTTCTCTTTTTATCTCATAGAGGGGGTACCAAAAGCCATCAACTTCCCATTAAACATAAAAGCTGTGAGGCCACATATTTCTGCTTCTTCCATATAATGAGTAGTCAATAAAATTGACATACCATCATTAGCAAGGCTTTTTATGATATCCCAAAACATCCTTCTTGATAAAGGGTCCACTCCTGATGTAGGTTCATCAAGTATAAGCAATTTAGGATAAGGGATTATTATAAATAACAAAATTAAAAATTAAAATCAACACAAATACGAAAGGGAAATAATTGCAGAAGGCTTAAAACTTTATTTTTCAGTATTTGTAAAAGATGCTTTGTTCCCTTTAGGAGACTTACAGGCTGTAATGGGAGATGGAGAAGTAGGTGTATCAGGCGTAGAAGTAACTGGCTCAGTTACAGTAGAAGTTGTAACCCCACTTTGTAATTAATACAAAAGTGGGGTATTTTGCATCCGCTTTTCTTATACCCATTCAAAAATCTTTTTGATACTTCTGTAGTAACTTCATGTGCTCCTTTTCCCTGCTTAATCACCTACTTAAATTTTACACTATCAATTAAAATTAACGCTATATCATTAAAACCTATTTGTTGTGATATAATAGAACAAAAGGAGTGTATTACATGGAGAACTTGAATATAAAAACTATAAAAAAGTTAATCTTGAAAGGCCAATGGTTTTTAAGTGAACATGCTCTAGACAGATTAATCGAAAGAAACCTAAGAATATCTGATGTTTTAGTTTCAATTTTAAATGGTGAAATCATAGAAACATATCCAGAAGATCCACGTGGTGCTAGTTGTCTAATTTTAGGTAAAAAAGACAGCACTCCTATTCACACAGTTTGTGGTTTAATGAATGATAATTTGGTAATTATAACAGTTTATCTTCCCGAACCGCCCAAATGGATAGATGAGAGAACGAGAGGAGGTAAGTATTATGAATAAATGTTTTAAGTGTGGTTGTGAAGAACTAATAAAAACAAAAGTCACACTCGAAAAATGGATTAATGGAAAACTTATTGTTGTAGAAAATGTTCCAGCATGGGTATGTAAAGAATGTGGAGAAAAATATTTTGATGCGGAAACTATGCTAAAGCTTGATGAGTATTTTTACGAAGCAGTACCAGAAAAAATTATTGAAGTCCCTGTATTTGAATATAAGGAAGGATAAATATAAATAAACACAACCCCCACTTTTTATATACAACAAAAAGTGGGGGTACTAACAGTCTTAAAATTTTTAACTAAATTTAAATATGATTATATGATTAAACCATATTTTAGCATCTACTCCACCGCAAAGGGTGGGCTCTAATATCCTATTGATTTAGTTTTTATAGATATACTGTTTTCTCCCTCTACATAATGAGATTTAGCTTTTAAAATTATTTCTCCCGACTTTCGTGTCGATTTTACATAAACTGCTCCTCTGCCAGCCTCTAATGTCAACGGATTTTCTCCAATCAGTTTTCCTTCACCTTCTATTTCAAATGATACAGGTATATTAGCATATGGAAGAATAGAGCCGTTTTCATCTACAACACTTATAACAACCCGTGTACAATCAGCGCCATCTGCCATAATCTCATTATCATCACAAGAAAGAATTAATTTATGTGGTTTCCCATATGGCCTTAATGTATGTCTTGCTACTTCCTTACCGTCTATCAAACCTACCGCAGTAATAGAAGCATTATTAACTCTTACCTCCATATAGTTGATTCCGCATTCCTTTATTGAAAATTCAAAAGGCGGATGTGGTAAACTAGGAAAGTCAACTCTATTGGGCATTTGTCTTTTCACAAACTTATCGTTTATATAAAGTTCTACTTCTTCACAATTGCTAAATACAAGCAATTTGTCACCGTTCTCTTCCTCAAATGATGGTATTAAGTACGAAGCTATAAACACATAGGGTCCATATAAGTGCGGGTCGGCTTGACTCATGTAAAAATGAGCTGCAAATTTTGGAAGTCTAAAAATATCACAGACTCCGTGATAGCATATATTGTCTCCTGAACCAAAAGCACTCGTGGTATTATAATCAAATGCACACCAGCCTGATGCACCAGCCATGTTTGGTATCCCATATTGTTTGTCTTGAATAAGAGCATGCAACCTTGCATGAGTAATAAGTCGATTAAGGTTATCATAAGTTTTTGTCGGATACATGTGACCCATATATTCTGTTACCATATACTTTTTGTGATTTGGAAGTTGTATTTTGCCTTCTAAATTGTATATAAAGTCGTTATATGTAAATACATCCTCTAGCTTTTCACTATCTCTTAAATATCTAACACCACCTGTTGGTCTACTTCTGTCTAATTTATGAGCTATTTCATTCATTTCTTTATAAAAATCGTGGTCATCTAAAGACTCATTTATTCGCACACCCCACATAAATATACAAGGATGATTTCTATCTCTTAAAATCATTTCTTTTAAATTCTCTTTTGCAATGTTCTTCCAATTTTCATCGCCTATATGCTGCCATCCAGGTATCTCTTCAAAAACTAACAAACCTATCTCATCACATCTATCCAAAAATGAAACAGCCTGCGGATAATGTGACGTCCTAATATAATTTAATCCCAATTCATACTTTAGTATATCTGCATCTTTTCTTTGAACCCTATCCGGCATAGCACCGCCAACATAAGGAAAAGTCTGATGTCTGTTTAATCCTCTTAATTTTAAAGGTTCACCATTAATATAAAATTTGCCGTCATCTCTAAATTCAACTGTTCTTATTCCTATTCTAAAAGTATAATTATCTAAAATTTCATTCTCTGCAATAAGTTTTACAGACACATTATATAAATACGGATGATCTGGATGCCAAGTTAATGGATTCTCCATCTTTATTCGCTGTACAATCTCCTTTTGCATGTCTTTAACATCAGTAACAAAAGATGAACACACAGCACCTTCTTTATTTATAACCTCTGTCAATATTTTTGCATTTCTTACCTCTTTACCTTCGATGGTTGTAGTAATTGAAATTTCCGCAACAGAATCTTGCAATTTATCAACAACAAAATAAACATCTTGTATATAAGTTTCATTTAAAATTTTCAACCATACATTTCTGTATATTCCACCAAACAACATGTAATCTACAAGATGACCTTCTGGAGGAATATCTTTATGTTCTCTTGAATCCACTTGTACAGCAATTAAATTTTTAAAATCGCCATATTTGACATATTCTGTAATGTCAAATTCAAAAGGTGTATATCCTCCTTTATGTTCTCCTACGAATTCGCCATTTACATAAACCTTCGCAACAGTCATAACACCTTCAAAATGAATATAAACCTTTTTCCCTTTGTATCTCTCATCTACTTTAAAATGTTTTCTGTACCATGAAACAAACCTATAGTCTTCTTCTTTAAAATAGTGGTGAGGAAATGTTTTGTTTGCATGAGGAAGACTAACAACTTTAAAATTGCTCTCATCAAAATCAAATTTATGTGCATCATTTAAGTCTTCAGGAATATATAGCCAATCTACATTAAAATTCAATACTTTTCTACCCATTCTTAATACTCTCCTCCTTAAAATGCATCATAATACTCTGGAAGTCCCCTTTAAGTTCTGGAATTACTATCCCTGCATACATAAGTTCATCACCACTATATGCACTACCATCATCTTCTAAAACATAATTAAAATCTGGATTTATTCCTTTTAGACGAAGTCTTTTAATAGGTTCATTTGCTCCTTTCAAAACTTCAAAATAATAGAGCAAAAATTCTCTTTTATCCTCAGAAACAATCAACCAAGCATTTTCATTCCCTTCAAAGGGACTTAACAATCGATAAAAATCTCCAAATTGCACCAGTTTTCTAATATCTTTATACTTTTTTACATATCTCTTTATTTCTTCTTTTTCTTCACTGGATAGATTTGTTAAATCAAGTTCAAAGCCAAAATTAGCTGACATTGCTACATGTGCACGTATTTTTAATGGCGTAATTCTGTGAACTTGATGATTTGGTACAACAGATATGTGGCTTCCCATTGAAATAAGAGGATAAACTATACTTGTACCATATTGTATTTTAAGTCTTTCCACAGCATCCGTATCATCACTGGTCCAAGTCTGGGGCATGTAATAAAGCATTCCAGGGTCAAAACGACCGCCACCACCAGCACAACTTTCAAACAAAACATCAGGAAACCTTGTCGTTATTTCTTCTAATATTCTGTAAAGTCCAAGAATATATCTGTGAGCAGTTTCTCTTTGCCTCTCTGGCGGCAAAAGTGCAGAGCCTATCTCTGTCATATTTCTATTCATATCCCATTTTACATAACTTATATTGGCGCTTTCTAAAATATCTGAGACTACCTTTATAATATAATCTTGTACATCTTTTCGCGACAAATCTAACACAAGTTGATTCCTGCTTTCACTTCTCGGCCTATCAGGTACATGTATACACCAATCAGGATGCTTTCTATATAGGTCACTATCAGGAGACACCATTTCTGGTTCCATCCATAATCCAAATTTTAAACCTAAAGAATTTATGTCTTTTGCAAGGCCATCCAAACCACTCGGAATCTTTTCTTTATTTACAAACCAATCTCCCAGTGACGAATTGTCAGAATTTCTCTTCCCAAACCATCCATCGTCAAGAACAAACAATTCAATACCCAAATCTTTAGCTTCTTTAGCAAGTTCTTTAAGTTTTTCTTCGGTAAAATCAAAATAAGTGGCTTCCCAATTGTTTATAAGTATTGGTCTTTCTTTGTCCTTAAATTTACTTCTCATAAGTCTATTTCTGTACAGTTTGTGATAGGTATTTGACATTTTATTTAAGCCACTATCCGAATAAACCATAACGACTTCTGGTGTTTGAAATGTTTCACCTGGCTTTAGAAGCCATGAAAAATCAAATGGATTGATTCCCATAGAAACTCTTGCCATATTATATTGATCTACTTCTACTTGTGCCAAGAAATTGCCACTGTAAACCAGGCTAAATCCATAAACATCTCCATGCCATTCATCAGCATCTTTCCTTAAAAGTGCTATAAAAGGATTTTGCTGATGACTGCTTGCACCTCTTCTGCTTTCAATAGACTGAATTCCTGGTACAAGCGGTCTTTTTATAACATGTCTTTCTCTCGCCCAAGCTCCTGACAATTGAAGCATGTCAAAATTACTATCATTAAAATCAACATTCATAGACAAAGCTCTTAACAATCTTATGTCTTCTTTTCCCATGTTTTCAAATCTCACTGACCTTGTTATAACATCATAATCCCTAAATGCTGTATAAATTAAAGTTACCTTTAATTTAGCTACTTTATCATACAATTCTAACTCAAGAGTATCAGCTTCATCTTCATTTTCAACATAAGTAGCCGGAAGCCCTTCTAATTTAGGCTTACCTTTATAGATTTTGTGAGACAAGTACCTTAGATCAGAAACAGTAGAACCGTTTTCAAGCTGAATTTGATATGCAGGACTCCTAAAATCAGTATTACCATACGCAGGATACTCCTGTGGTAAAAAATCTAACTTTAACTGATTCCCAAAGTTAATAATATCATTATCTATACTTATATGGGGTAATTTTAATAAATGGTATATATTAGGAGTCTTTATTATTTTGCCAAAATATGCATGTAAAACAGCGCCATTTTTTAAAACATGTAAAATATAACTTGTATCTTTGGCAGTTAGGTAAAAAGTTTTTGTTTTATCATTAAAATGAATAGACATAAAAACCGGGTATAACCCTTTCCCTCCTTAACAAATTATTTTTTAGGTTTTTGCAGAACCCCAAAATCCTCATAAATTAAGGGGTTCTGCTATATATTTTCAAAGGAATTACCCCCCCTTTTTTTGTCAAATTCTTATATAGAGAAATACAAAATTCACAAAACGTAAGAAATCCTATGAAAAACAAAGTAAGTAATTATCTCTTTACGACATTTATGACCATGTTCAATCTTTTTTTGAAGAAGACAAACCTTAGTTTATCAAGCTCTTTGAGTCTTTCGTCGATTTGTCTGAAATCATTTCACCTTCTTTCTACGACCATTATTACTCTCACACCAGTCGCCATAGGGAATTTAGACTCGAATCTATGCTCTCTGCACTTATCATCCAAAAAATCCTTTCCATCCCTACTATTCAATTGCTCATCTATATCCTTAATCTATCTAAAGAATTGAGAGAGCTTTGTGGTTTCCCCAGAATCCCTAGCCCATCTCAATTCTCTAGATTTAAATCGCTTTCAGAACTCTTCTTCAATAATCTCGTCAATATTACTGAGCCTATTTGCCGTGAAATTAACTCTGCTCTCTCTAATATCTTAATTGCTGATACTACCGGCTTTGAACCTTATGTCAGTGAAAATAACACCAAATTCTTTGACTCTCTCTATCGCAATGTTAAAAAACTCTCTAAATCAAATCCAGATTTTGATGCTCATTCTCACGCTTGCTCTAAAAAATGCCTAAATATGCTTCTTCTAATCCTGATGCTAAAATTCTTAATATAAATGGTCATTATTGTTATTCTATTAAAGCTGCTGTTGTTACTAATAGCTTGGGCGTTGTTCAACATATCAGCTTTTATGATAATGATTTTTTTTGATATTGAAAATGCTAACCGCTGTTGAATCCAAAGATATATATGATTCTAAAACGTTAATCCCTCTCCTTGAGGATTTCTTTAAGCTGCATCCCCATTTCTCCTATAGATATTTTTTGGGTGATGCTAGCTTTTGATGCTTTTGATAATTATAAATACCTCTTTTTAGAACATAGGATAATCTCCATCATCCCTTTAACCCTCTGAAATTCTAAAAACCTACCTCATCCTGATATTGACTCTAATGGTATCCCTACTTGTCCACGTGATCCTTCTCTTAAAATGGTATGTGATGGTATTAAGCAGGAAAAGGGTAGAGCTACTCGCATTAAATGGTTGTGTCTTAAAGTCAGAAAAACTACATTAAATAGTAAAACCTCTTATATCCTGGAATGTAATAACCTTTGTACCTCTTCTAAATGCGGTAGGATTTTTCACACTTTCCTTGATGTCAATTATAGAGCCAATACCATTATCCCTCGTAATTCTAAAAAGTAGTCTAAGCTCTACAAAAATCGCACGGTTATTGAAAAAACTATTGCTATTTTGAAAGAGTCCATGTTTGTTAATAATTTTAGGCTTAGAAATACCAAGTCAATTAAAGCTGACATTTTGCTTGCATGTATAACTCAGCACATTGGGTTAATTATTGATTTCTATTCTTCTATGTTTGAAAATCTTGATTTGTCTCCAATACCTGAATTCCCTTCTTCTAACTCTGGCCGTAAAGGCTCTTACCACGCTCTATTTAGATCTGTTATCGTCATGAGGTCTGAAAAATTTGGTGAAATTTCTGATATTTAGTTCTCAATGTTCAATTGTGTTTTTTGTGTGTTTGTGTTTTACATCTTCTATATATTTTAGTTTTTATTCCCGATATTTTTATTTAACTACGCTCATGTCTATAATTTATATTGAAATAAAAACAAATAAATTATCCTTCGGAAAACAACTACTATATCCAGTAACGTACAGAATAATAATTATGCTGTAATTTTACTTTATTTTACTTTATTTTACTTTTAATTTCTTTACAACCATTTTAGCATTAATAAACTTATTTCAAAGGCGTTAGCAAAAAGAAAAGAAAATAATTATAACTCATGCTTTAATACCCGTTAAAGCAACACCTTCAATTATATATTTCTGTCCTATGAGATAGACTATTAATACAGGAATAATAGCAATTGCAGATGCAGCCATCATCAACGTCCAATCTGTAATATACATACCTTTAAAGAAATTTAAAAGTAATGGTACTGTAAATTTTTCAGGCGTGTTCAAATAAATCAAAGGTCCCATAAAATTATTCCAGGTACCCATAAAGGAGAAAATTCCCAAAGCAGATAAAGCAGGCGTAATTAAAGGAAGACTTATTTCCCAATAAATAAACCAATGATTTGCACCGTCAATAATTGCAGCTTCATCTAACTCTTTTGGCAAACTTAACATAAACTGTCGTAATAGAAATACACCAAACGCGTTAAACAAAGAAGGAGGAACTATTAATGGCAAATGTGTATCTATCCAACCTATGTATTTCATTAGAATAAAAGTAGGTATCATTGTCACTTGTCCAGGAACCATCATGGTTGCTAAAAATATAATAAATATTGTATCTCTTCCCGGAAATTTTATTTTTGCAAATGCATATGCAGCCATCGACGAAGTTAAAAGTGTAGCAGTTACAACAATAGCAGCTATTTTTATACTATTTATGTAAGCATTAGCAAATGGTAATGCTGTCCAAGCTTTTATATAATTTGACCATCTAATAGGATGCGGTATCCATACTGGTGGTATTATAAAAACTTGACCAATATCTTTCAAAGAAGTAGAAATCATCCAAATAAATGGTACTAACATTGTTATACTGCCGCAAATTAAAATTAAATGCAAAATAACTTGGGGTATTAATTTATTTAAATTAATAGTTTTTTTATGTTTATATAAATTCAAACGAACTTTACTTTCCATATAACCCACCTCTCGTATAATATGATTGTAATCCACATTAAAAATTTAATAATAAACACACAAATTAAATCCTTAAAAACCATTTTTACCCTGGTAAAACAATCTCATGATTAAATTTCTCATTTTTATTTAAATGGTCCTTTGTCTCTGATAAACTTAAAAGTGGAAGGTCCCTTTTAAGTTTACTGAGGTATTTTTGGCCTCACCTCTGTGGAATGCTGTCAAATCAGCATCACCACTTGGGAAAGACTGAACCTCTGGAGTTATTTGAGTAATACATACTCGTTTGTTGTGCCTCTTTAGCTTATCTGTCCATCGCTTGAGCATCGATGGTCAGGCACCCTATAAGCTAAATCTGAGCACTAATCACGGCGAGGGTGTATTACAAATAACTCTCAGAGACAAAAGACCTTCAAAAAACTTTTTACAAACAGGAGCGTGAATTTATCCATGAGCTCTACACTTATCGTGGGCATTGATATCTCTAGCGAATTAAATGCTGCTTCCTTTATTGATGAGGCCGGTAACCGCTTAGTTAAAAAATCTTTATTCTTCCCCAATGATTTAGATGGCGCTCAACAGCTTGTAGATTTCACTATCTCTCTTGCTCAACAGTTCAATATTTCATCCATTAAATTTGGCATGGAAGCTACTTCACACTATGCCTGGCATTTGCATACCTTCCTGGCTTCTTCTCCTGAACTTGCTCCCTTTAATCCTCTATTCTACGTCATCAATCCTTCTATCATTAAATCTTTCAAGGGTGCTTATATCCATCTCCCTAAAACAGATTCTGTTGATGCAACTGTTATCGCTGAATGTGTTAGATTTGGTCAAGTCAAACCAACTCCGCTGCCAGATTTAAGATACGCCGCACTGCAAAGACTCACTCGCATGCGTTATCATATTGTCCGCAGCTTGGTCCGTGAAAAAAATCGAGCCCTAAGCCTTATTTCTTTCAAGTTCTCAACCTATCCTTCCGAGTGCCCTTTTAGCAACATATTTGGTAAGGCTTCCTTAGCTATCATTGAAAATTTTACTCCTGATGATATTGCTTCCATGCCTCTTGATGACCTGATCGACTTTATTGTGAAAAACGGCAATAACAGACTCTCAGATCCTACTCAAATCGCCAAAACTTTAAAAGCTGCTGCTAACAGAGCTTATAGGCTTCACCCTGATCTTGCTGAAGCAAATGACTTAGCTCTTTCTATGACACTCGAAAATATTCGATTCCTTGAATCCCAACTTAAAAAGCTTGATGGCGAGATATCAAGACAGCTTAAAGCTTTTAATCAAACTCTAACTACTATCCCCGGCATTGGGGACGTCCTTGCTGCTGGTATCATCGCCGAAATTGGAGATATCAAAACGTTTAATAATGAAGCTGCTCTTGCCAAGTATGCCGGCCTCATCTGGAATAAATATCAGTCAGGTAATTTTAATGCCCAGGATACTTCTTTGGTTAAGTGTGGTGATCAGTACCTGCGATACTATCTTGTTGAAGCCGCTAACTGTGTTAGGGTGCACACAGTGAGGTTTAAAGAGTACTACAACAAGAAGTATCGCGAGGTACCTAAACACCAACATAAACGTGCCCTCGTCTTAACTGCTAGAAGATTAATCCCTCTGATCTTTGCAATGCTCAGCAAAGGTCAAATATATCAAGAAAGAGGTGTTGTTAGTATTTAAATACTCTTTTGTTAAAAATTAATAAAGAACTCTATTTTGGAACTTCCAATTCCATTTATTGGTATATTGGGAGAAGGGTATTTTTTTGTCTTTTTGCCCTTTAAATGTCTCAAAAAATTTTTAATTACCCCCTTGACATTTTACCGTTTGTCTTTTTTTAATCAATGATATCATTAAAGGATATTACTGGGGGATTAGGTTTTGCAGCAAAATCCACAGTATCTTCATTTTCGCTTACAACATTTCTGTTTTCGATATATTCTACAGGAATTTTAGCATTCTCATGAAAATTTACCTTATACGCTTCCCCTACTTTTTTGCCTTCATGAAAAAGTAGAAGGGGTGTATTATCCTTAAGCCACTGTGGGTCATATCTGACTTCTAAGCGCATACCTTTAAACTTTTCTTCTGTTTCATAAAGTATATTTTCCACTTTAAGTGTAGCATCTTTGTTTACTTTGCGATTTACTCTTATGAGAAAACATTCATTCAACATATCTATGTCACCACACATATTCACCCTTGATATTTGAGACATGAAAAAATCTAAAGGACTCATGCCAATACTGCTGTGTTCTTTTCGGTTGTAATCCTCCTCCAACCATTTAAAAAACATCATATTAAGCTCATCTATACTCTTTATGGATGTAGGATCTATTGTGCTTAAAAATCTCATTCTCACCGTATGAAAGAATCTTTCTACTTTCCCTTTTGAATGAGGTGAAAATGGCTCAGCATGAATAAGAGATGTACCTAGTGAGGCACATATATATTCAAATTGACTGCTTCTATATATCTTTCCATTGTCAGTGTAGAGCATTTTGGGTATTCCCCTTCTTAGCACTGCTTCTTTAAATGAGTCTCTTAAAGCTAAAAAATTCTGGG
>NZ_FQUR01000018.1 GCF_900129115.1 Thermoanaerobacter uzonensis DSM 18761
CTTCGTTTCAATTCCTTATAGGTAGGCTAAAAACACCTTAAAAGGCGCATAAAAAGAGGAGAAAAAATTTTTCCTTTATATCTTTCTTGTCAAGTATCTTGGCTTTATTATACCATATTGTCCAATAAAATCAATTACTTTCTAAAAATCAAAAAAATAAAAATGTCGTCGATCTCCAGGCGTTTTTGCACTATTGGGCATCGACGACAAAAAATCAATCTGTAAAAATTAAATTATTAATTTAATAAATATATACAGCCGCCGTTTCGTCAATAAAACCTGTTTCAAAATCATAATACTCTTCAACTTGATTCTTGGGAATCCAGTAAAAATTAGCTTCTATACCATTCCGAGCACTAAATTTTATAGGAGGATTTTTCAAAGCGCGATTTATACGGATTTGTATTATATATTTTCTCATTTTTTTTAGTAGTAGTTGTAATAGTGCTCTTTTTTTAAAAAATGTAGGTTCTATACCTGAATTTTTACATTCCGTAGGGAATATTCTACATAAAGTTTCTGAACCCCAGGCTCCTCGTTTTATATCTTCATATGCATCTAATAATACACTTGCCTCGTCATCAATTTCTACAAAAACATCAACTACTTCACCTATATTTTTAATGAGTTCAAATTCCTTTAATTTTGTAAAATCTAAGCCTATAATTCCTTCCTCCCAAATTTTTTGCGACTTATCAGATACACCTGATTTAATAAGTTCCTCGTAGTATTTTTCAACCAGTTCTTTATATTCAGATTCCCATATACATTCTTTATCTGCCAATAATTTTTTAACGCGATCTATATGGTGAAGATGATATACCTTTTCGTAATCTCTATCAATTTTCAAAATATAAAGTGGTGCTCCTTCTCCTTTTTTCCCTTCTCGGTTAACGCGTCCTGCTGTTTGGATAATGGATTCCAAAGGTGCAAGATCTCTAAATCCAATATCAAAGTCCAAATCTACACCCGCTTCAATAGTTTGAGTTGAAACTAATATTACAGGCTCTTTATTCTCAAGATTTTTTTTAATTTTTTCAATTACTTTTTCTCTGTGTTTTGGAATAATATTGGTTGATAAATAGTAAATTTTTATATTATCATTGATTTCTTTATATTTTTGCTGTTTTTCCCTCAAAAGATTAAAAATTTCAATGCTTCGTTTTATAGTATTAACAACGATAAGAGCTGACTGGTTTTGTTGCCATATTTTCATAAAAAATTCTACAAATTCATTACCATCATTAAATTCATTTTTAAAAAGCGGAAACAATATTGTTCTTTTCTTGTTTTTAAAATATTTATCATGGTTTTTTAAAAGCTCTATAGGTTCTTCTTTCTTTTCATTCAATAACATATCACAAAGCTGTAGTATTTTTGGTTGAGTAGCTGTCATTAAAATAAAACGAGTACCATAAAACTGAGCCAGTTTTCTCAATACTGCTCCAATAAGTGGCATATATTCATCAGGAATTGATTGAATCTCATCTAAAATTACGATACTACCTGCTAATTTGTTAATTTTTTTTAACAAGCGATTTTGGTCTGTAAGTAATGATTGAAATAACTGGACAAAAGTAGTTAAAATTATATCTCCTTCCCACGCCTCTACCTCTAATAATTTACGTTCAACTGGAATAATTTCATCTCCATTTGATCTATTTTCAAAATCGGCAAATTGATGATGTACAATCAAGTGAGCTGTATTGCCAACAACAGCTTCATAATCTTTTTGAGTTTGTTCAATTATATTAATAAAAGGGATTGCAGTAATAATACGCGGTGTATAATTCATTTCTTCCTTTATTCTATTTCGAAGATAAAGAGCACATTGCAAGGAAGCCAGTGTTTTACCAATGCCTGTTGGTGCCGTAATAGTAAAAAAGTGTTGATTTTTTATTTGCTCACTAGTTAGTTCCTGAAGAGTTCTAATCATATCTTTTCTCGCCTCATTTTTTTCACTTGCAAAATTTGTATGTGTATCATTTTTATGCTTTTGCTTAATATAATCTTCCACTCTTTTATCTTCGACCAAACACATTTGCTTTTTTTGAACAGTTCCTGAATCCAATTTATCTGAATCAATTAGTAAAGAAAAAAGATATATTGAGGCAAAATACCACTCCTCATTTTTAAATCTGTTTGATATATATTGAGGCATATAAATGAATAATGTTTCCTCTTTAAGTTCATTTACTTTTAAAATTTCTAAAATTTCCTCTCGTTCCACTGGCCATCTATCATTTAAATCAGCAACTATTGCATCAATATTTTCACGAAGATCTGCAACCTGTACTTCAAGCTTTCCCCATTTCTCATTATCAAAAGATGTATTTATTTCTAAACTCATATGATGTCTAAGTATAACAACATAAGCTAAAAATGCCCAAATTAATTTTGTAATATTTTCTTTTTCGTTAAAAAGATATTTTTTAATCCATAGATAAGCTATACAAGCAGAAATATGCGCATGTTCTTTATACTTATTATGGATATTTTTGACCAAATAATTTTGAAAATATGTTGTATATTTGCCAAAGTCGTGGAAAAATAATATATTTTTTATTAACTCCTTTAATTCACTATTATTTATTTCTTGAAAGGAAACAGACGGTACAAAATTAGTTTCACCAATATTTTTAACAGCAAGTAAATGTTCACTTAAATATTGCTTTAAATTTTGTTTTTGATCATAATGAGCATAATACTCCATTCAAGAACACCTTCTTGTTAATTCCACTTAAAATATATCACTTTGCTACTTTAGCTAATTACTTATTCCATCCATGTTATATATTCATTATTACTTAATTCCATATATTTTGTAACTGTCGCTTTAATGGGATGTGAAAATAAATTTATAAGCATGTTTCCTTTTCCTGTTTCTGTTAAACGTCTATCTTTATCAAATTCAAGAGGAATATCTTCTTTTACAAAGAAATATTTATTATAGCTATCTCTCCCGATTTCGATGTCATTAATATACTTTATTGGAATCACAGAACTAATGGGAATACTGGCCTCATAATTTTTTTCTTCCCCTTCAATTTCTCCTTCATACCTTAGCCAACCTAAATATTGGGCTCCTCCAAGTGATAGAGAAATTCCCTTTGTAATATAAAAATCATTTCCACCAGCTATAAGCTTTCTAAAGTCCTCCATAATACTTTTATCTTTATGATAAAACCAAACCTGATAGTCTATATATCCATTCCTTAAATTTTGTGGAAAAATTATCTCTGTTGGCGTTTGAGTATGAACTCCTTTAGAGCCATTAAAATCATTTATTCCTTCTATTTTTAGTAAGTT
The DNA here is from genome assembly GCF_900129115.1 of Thermoanaerobacter uzonensis DSM 18761. Lineage (NCBI taxonomy): Bacteria > Bacillati > Bacillota > Clostridia > Thermoanaerobacterales > Thermoanaerobacteraceae > Thermoanaerobacter > Thermoanaerobacter uzonensis. The sequence goes on from NZ_FQUR01000018.1 coordinate 3,310, forward strand.
CATCTTTTGCACTAATTTTTTTATAGGACTTTTTATCGCTACCGTAATATTACATTTATCAAGTGAAAAGAGTTCATAATACGAATCTCTTTCAAATCCTAAAAGACCTGCTATCATGCCTATTATCGTTGTGCGAGGAGGGATAGAATAAGTTAGTGCAGAAGAATTTGAATGATATCTGCGAAAATGAGCTGCCTTACCTTGCAGATGAAAAGTTAAAAGTCTCATCTTTAGCCCTCCAAATTTATTTAATTACTTCCCATAGGTCTATATATTCATACTCAGGTATACCTACAAGTTGTTCTAATTTAATAAAAGGATAAAACCACCCAATAACTTTATCTATATAACCTTTTTCTTTCATTTGATTTATTACTTCACTTAATTTATATCTGGTGTCTTCTGCCCTACCATGTATGCATAGCCAGCCATAATATAGAATACATTGGCCTGGTCACTAAGAGGCCATCTCTTTCTAAGAGGTCCAAAATAATTATGAAAACGGTTTATTAAATTTTCGGCAAATAAAGTCATTTTATCATACTGTCTTAATTTTTCTATTATATCTTCATACAACCTTAATACCTCATTTATGTTCATCCCTTGAAATTGGATTTTTTTGAGTATAGGTTTTGTTTTGTGCTCTTTTATAAATTGTGCTAAAGCTACTCTATAAAGAAGAGTTCCTAGGTAAAATAGAGCTTTTTCTTCATCTGTAAATCCTTGCTGTTCTAAAAAAACTTCTATTTGTTCTACTTGTGCCAAAAGAAATTCTTTTTTTTCATCCATTAATTTCTCACCTTCCCAAAATTGTCGGTTTTTAAAAAAGTATTTATCAACTATTTTAAGTTCTTGTAAAACTTTCATAAGCACTATATAACTCATAATTATAGTTTTGATAAAAAAATCCGTCTTACCTATGTATTTCGTTAATTGCAAGTTTTCATAATTGTCAATTTTACCTTTGGATAGTTGCCGTATCCCCTTATCTAATGCTTCAGATGCATAACTATAAATAGTTTCTCTTTCTACCTGATAATCAGATAAAATAGATTTATAAAGAGTAAGTACTCTCCCAATGTCAATTTGTTTTTCTTTTTGATTTACTTTTACTTTCCTAACAGGTATAATGTGATAAATACTACTCAATGAAAAGTACTCAAGATGTGGTTTGATTTTTTTTACTTTTTCTTTAAATAACTCATTTAGTTTAACAAAGCGAGAAAAAGGAATATCTTCAAAAGCATCTAAAAGTTCAACAGATCTTCCATCTGTACGATATATGATAAAATTTACTACGTAAGGATTTTTCTGATCTATTATAGCTTCTGCCTCTACACTTTTTAACCAATTTAAAGAATCGTTGACGTTAAAAGCAAAATCAACATGCTCTTTAATTTTAGAAATATAATTAAAATTAAACTCTCCCATCATACTTTCAGGAAGTATATAAGCACTTTCTCCAGCAATATTTCCTTTAAATTTCTCTTCTATTACCTTTTCACCAATAAGTAAATTTTGATAACATTCGTCGCAAAATGAATACACATCATCATAATTGTCAATAGTACTTTCAAGAAATCGAGCGGAATTTTTGGTCGTAATAGTAAAAAATTTATTTATCCCACTTCTAGAAAACTTTGACGTTTTAGAACTTGATACCCCAACTTTGCTGTTCCCACAAATATAACAAACGCGTTTTTGTGCTGTTTCAACAGTCTCAATAGAGTTATCTGATGTTCCTTCGCCAATTTTATTTAAGCGTTTAATTAACTCAATATAATCAGGATGTTTAGAAACTATTATTTCGTTGCCATCTTTTATTATGCGTGGCACTACTAAAACATATTTATATTTGCTCTTTCCTTCGCCTCTTATATATTTAATGAAATTTTCATAATTCATTGTTTGGTCCTTTTCGTCTTTTTTGTCCTTAACTAAAATTTTTTTCTTATCGTCGCTTTTAATTTCTATTTCTATATCTTGTGGCAGAATTAGTTTCTTAAAATTTATACACATTTTCCCTTTCTTTTCTTTTAAAAAAACAAATTTATTTTCCTCTAGCTCTTTTAATAATTGATATAATTCACTATTATTCATATTTTCTTTTTCTAATGCCTTATATAAATCCATCCATACTTCAGCCAAAAGGTAATACAATGCCTTTACTTCCCTAACTACATAAGTTTGTAACGAAGAACCTGAATTGTTGCCAAAATACTTAAATTCCCTAGTATGTCTTTCATTATAGAGTAGAGGATCATCAAATAGTAGTTTATCCTCATCCAAATTAAAGGTCATAAAAATGTTATAAGCTCTATCTTTCTCGTCTTCTTCTAGCTTTATAGATTTGATGCGAGAATCGAGAACATCTATATCGTCTCTAAACTGTGCACCAATTGCTGCAGTAATTAAAGGCAAATTCATCCTCTCTCCCTCCTTTCTTTCACCCAACTATCTCAAAACACCCAAATCCTTGGGAGTTTTTTGCACCCAAACCTGTATAGTAAGCAAGTTCTAATAATTCAGGACTGCTTTCTACGTCGTATATACCCATCCATCCTTTCACATAAACATTTTTGTATTTAATCATCTTTGAATATCTTCTGTCTTCCTTTTCTGATAAAGGATAAAGCTTAAAGTATGGATCTTTCGCTTTTACATTATAGACTAATTCATATTTTTTAAGCAGATTATTAAGTAAAAGGGGAGAAAATTTTTCATCCCAAGGTGAGTAATAATAAGTATACTTTATGTCACCATCTTTTAAAGTAGTATACATCACAACTGGAGAAATAAATTTTATCCTTGCTTTATTTTTAAAAACAGGAGGATTGTCTATATTGAGTGAATTCAAAATAAATTTTTGACCATTAAAATGGCAATACTCCTTCTTTAACGCATTTTTTGAAATATCAAATATAAATTCATCTAAAGGAGAGGCAACAGTAAATTTAAAAGGAGATTTTATGCTTATTTTTTTCTGCCCTTTAGAGTCTGTTAAAATTTTGAACTCTCCTTCAATTCTTGAAAAAGTAAATAATTTAAACTTTCTTTTTTCATATTGAAACCCTTCATCATGTAAAAAAGCTGCAAAATCACTATCTCCCATTAGGTCATACAAAAAGCCTTGAACTACATAATTATAATGAATTGGCAATACTAAATTTTTTTCTCCCACAAATTCCAAAGTAATTCTCATAATAACACCTCATAAATTTATTCCAGTGAAGATATGGATATATTGGTTTTACGTGTATATAATTCTACATTAATTCCCATTTTTCCTTCTTAACTTTTAAAAAATTTTTAATGATTTTGTCTAAATTTATTTAATAAATAGTAAACCATAAAACAAAAAAGAAAAGCCCATTTTGAGCTTTTCTCTCTTTACAAAATTTCCTGAAGTGTCTTCCATGCCAGTAATGCACATTTTACACGGGCAGGAAAGTCAGATACTCCTTGCAGTACTTGTGCATCACCTAATTCATCTAAATTTACGTCTTTTTTGTGTATCATGTCTATAAATTCTTGCACAAGCCTTAAGGCCTCTTTTTTGTCTTTTCCCTTTATAAGGTCTATCATCATAGAAGTTGAAGCTTGACTTATGGCACAACCATGGCCTATAAAAGAAGCATCTTCTATAATGTCACCCTTCATTTTTAGATAAAGAGTAATGTCGTCACCACAAAGAGGATTGTGACCTCTTTCTTTGTGAGTGGCATCTTTCATCTCCCTTCTGTGAGGAGAATTCTCATAATGTTCCATTATAACTTCAGAATAAAGCTGATTTAAATCGCTCATTTAAACCACTTCCTGACTTTTTTTAGTCCTTCCACAAGAGCATCAATATCCTCAAAATCGTTGTAGAGATAAAAGCTTGCTCTTACAGTTGCAGGAACGCCTAAGTATCTCATTAAGGGCTGGCAACAGTGATGTCCACTTCTTACAGCAATTCCTTCTTCGTCTAGTATTGTAGCAACATCATGAGGATGGACACCTTCTACATTGAAGGAAATTATCCCTCCTCTTTCTTTCGCGTCTTTGGGGCCATACAATTTTACAAAGTCTAATTCTTTCATTTTTTGAAGACCATACTCCAAAAGCTCGCCTTCGTGTTTATATATATTGGTAAGCCCAATTTTCTCTATATAATCTATGGCATAAATAAGCACATAACCTCCCTCTACATTAGGAGTACCTGCTTCAAATTTAAGAGGGGAAGGTGCAAATGTAGAATGGTCCTCATAAACTTCGTCTATCATTTCTCCTCCTCTTAAAAATGGCGGTACCTCATTAAGTAAATCTTCTTTTATATATAAAACCCCAATCCCCATAGGCCCTAACATCTTGTGACCAGAGAAGGCAAAAAAGTCACAATCTATCTTTTGTACATCAACAGGCATATGAGGTACACTTTGTGCTCCATCTATTAATACTTTTGCCCCGTATTTGTGGGCAATATGTGTAATCTCCTCCACAGGATTTATTATTCCCAAAACATTCGACATGTGTTGTGCAGCAACTAATTTTACTTTTTCAGACATTTTTTCTTTGAAATCTTTCATAGAAAGCCTAAAATTTTCATCAAGATAGACATATTTAAGCTTTGCCCCTTTAGCTTCTGCTACCATCTGCCATGGGAGTATATTACTGTGGTGTTCAGCTATGGTAAGTAGTATTTCGTCTCCTTCGTTTATATGCTTCATACCCCAAGTGTAGGCTATAAAGTTTATAGACTCTGTTGTATTTCTTGTGAAAACTATAGACTCTTCTTTTTTGGCGTTTATAAATTTTTTTACCCGTTCTCTTGCCTCTTCATAGGCTTGTGTTGAAAGTACACTTAAATAATGGGGACTTCTGTACACATTGGCATTTAGCTCTTCATAATATCTATCCATAGCCTTTATTACTTCAATTGGCTTTTGTGTTGTAGCGGCATTGTCAAGATATACAAGCCTTTTTCCATGGGGCGTAACACTCAATATAGGAAAGTCTTTTTTTATTCTTTCAATATCAATATTTTTCACCTTATAATCCTCCTTCCTATATGACCCTTTATGATGATTTCTCTTACAGGGTCATAAGGAATCAAGTCTATAACAGGATTTAATATGGCTTGAACCATTAAAAGCCTTGCCTCTTCTAAACTAAAGCCTCTGCTCATCACATAATAGAGTTTGTCTTCATCTATTTGCCCTGCACTGGCTGAGTGGTTTGCCTGTACATCATCTTCTCCGCAGTAAAGAGCAGGAATTGCAACGGATTTTACAGTTTTGTCTAATAAAAGTACTGTTTCATTTTCTTCAGCTTTTGCCTTTTTTGCACCTTTTTTAATGTCAATATTTCCTATAAAGGTAGCCTTTGCACTTCCTTTTAAGGCTCCTTTTAAGTCCACACTGCTGGTAGTTTTAGGAGCTTGGTGGTATACTTTATAAGCCATGTCATATTTTTGACTATCCACACCTAAAAAAATGGATTTGGAAGTAAAGGTACCTCCTACCTCATCAAGATATACCGCCACATCAAAAGCGCTTACTTTAGAACCTATAACAACATTTGACCAGTTGACCATAGCATCTTTTCCTACAATTACAAGGTTGTTGTCAAAGTCGTTGAATTCGTCTCCCAATCTTTGTATTTTTACTATATTTACATTAGAACCTTCTTTTGCAATCACCTGCGTTATGCCATTGTGAAAGCCTTTTGTACCTGAATTATAGTCAAAAACGATTGTAACTTGCGAATTAGCTTCCACTTCAATTATGTTATAATCAATCAATGTGTCATTTTGTTCATTTGTTATATAATCAATCACTATAGGTTTTTCAACATTACTGTTTTGAGAAATCTCAATGTGAAAACCTGCATTGTAAAAATCTTTTACCATATTTATAAATTTGCCTTCTATGCCAAAAGCTTTATCCCTCAAAGCCAATATCTCTGCCGGCAATCCAGCTAATTTCTTTGTCTCTTTTATTTTTACTGTATCATGAGACAAATCTTTTATTACTGCTGAAGTGTATTCTTTATAAGAAGGCTGTTGTATTTCCTCCATACTAACTCTCTTCCACATATTTTCACTCCTATCCTATTGCGCCTTCCAGCTCAAGTTTAATGAGCCTATTCATCTCCACTGCATATTCCAATGGCAAAGCTTTAGCTATAGGCTCAACAAAACCTCTTACAATCATAGCCCTTGCATCGTCTTCGCTTAAACCTCTGGACATGAGGTAAAATATCTGTTCATCGCTTATTCTTCCCACTTTTGCCTCATGACCAATGTCCACATTGTCATTTTCTATTTCTATTACTGGCATTGTATCAGACCTTGAAATATCGTCCAACATCAAGCCTTCACACTGGACAGAAGCCTTTGCACCTTCCGCATTAGGTCCTATTTTGAGAAGTCCTCTATAGCTTGATATTCCACCATCTTTTGATATACTCTTTGCTAAAACCTTTGAAGAAGTATGAGGAGCTAAGTGTATCATTTTTGAACCGGTATCTAAATGCTGCCCTTTTGCAGCAAAAGTCACACCAGTGTATTCCGCCTTTGCTCCTTCTCCTTTTAATATAGAAGCAGGATAAAGCATTGTCTTGTGGCTTCCAAAAGAGCCGGATATCCACTCTATGATGCCGTCTTTTTCAACAATTGCCCTTTTTGTATTTAGATTATAGGTATTTTTACTCCAGTTTTCTATAGTAGAATAAATTATGCGAGCCCCTTCATTTACAAAAAGTTCTACACAACCTGCATGTAAGTTTGAAACAGAATATTGTGGTGCAGAACAGCCTTCTATAAAGTGTACTTCACTACCTTTGTCAGCAATTATGAGAGTGTGCTCAAACTGTCCGCTTCCTGGTGCATTCATTCTAAAATAAGCCTGAAGTGGAACCTCCACTTTGACTCCTTCTGGAACATAAACAAATGTGCCTCCGCTCCATATTGCAGCGTGAAGGGCTGCAAATTTGTGGTCATAAGGCGTCACGTTTTTTGTCATAAAATACTCTTTTATTATGTCAGGATATTTTTTTACTGCAGTGTCCATGTCCTCAAATATGACACCTTGTTGAGTAAGGCTTTCTTTAATATTGTGATATACAACTTCAGAGTCGTATTGAGCACCTACTCCCGCCAATGCTTTTCTTTCCGCTTCAGGAATCCCCAGCCTTTCAAAAGTACGCCTTATCTCTTCTGGAACTTCATCCCACGACCTTTGCATTTTTGCACTTGGACGTATATAGGCGATAATAGAATCTATGTCAAGTTGACTTAAATCAACACCCCATGTGGGCATAGGCATTTTTTGATATATCTCCAAGGCTTTTAATCGAAAGTCCCTCATCCAAGAAGGTTCATTCTTTTGCTCAGATATTTCTAAAACAACTTCTTTAGAAAGTCCTTTACCTGTCTGATACTCATACTTTACGTTGTCTTTGACGTCGTATATACTAAAATCTATTTCCTTTATATCTGGTTTTTTCATTATTTTCGCCTCCTATGGGTTACACGCCATTTCTCACAAAGTCATAACCCTTTTCTTCAAGAATCTTTGCAAGGTCTTTGTCACCGCTTTTTACAATCTTTCCATCCATTAAAACAGATATTACATCCGGCTCAAGGTAATCCAATATCCTGTTGTAGTGGGTGACTATTAAGATAGACATCTCTTCAGTTTTTAACTTTTTAACCGCTTCTGCCACAACTTTTAAAGCATCTATATCAAGACCGGAGTCAATTTCGTCCAGCATTACAAGTTTAGGCTTTAGAAAAGCCATCTGGAGTATCTCAGTTTTTTTCTTTTCTCCTCCAGAAAAACCTACATTTAAATACCTACTTCTGTACTCGGAATTCATGTCTAAAAGCTCTAATGCGTTTTTCATGTCTTTTGCAAATTGAAGCATCGACATATTTTGGCCTGTTACAATATTAACAGAGGTCCTTATAAAATTATCCACTGTTATGCCAGGTATTTCTTCAGGGTACTGAAAAGACAAAAAGATGCCTTTTTTTGCCCTTTCATTGACTTTTAGATTTGTTATATCTTCTCCTTCAAATAAAATCTGCCCTGAAGTCACTTTATATTTAGGATTCCCCATGATGGAATTGCACAACGTGCTTTTACCACCACCATTGGGTCCCATAATTGCATGTATTTCTCCTTTTTTTATTGTTAAATTAAGCCCTTTAAGAATATATTTGTCCTCAACTTCTACATGCAAGTCCTTTATTTCTAACAATGTTTCCCTCATCTTTTACAACTCCTTTTTAATTCCGACTATTTTAATAGGAATACTCAAGCAATACTATTATACACCACCTAAACAACCAAATCAATAGAAAAAGGCACAAAATTGATAATTATTTTCATTTAATAAACATATGTCAATAATTATTTACAAAAAATATAAGAAGTCGGGACTTCAATTTCCCCGACTTCTTATATTTCGTCAACTTCCACAAACTTAGCCAGTATGTCGTCTACTGGAATTATGAGATATTCCTCTCCCTCGTGTTTTATCTTTGTACCCGAAAACTCTTTATATATAACCCTATCCCCTACAGCAAGCTCATCGGAGGCACCAGCTGCAAGAGCTTCAATTACTCCCTGATTTAATTTTTCTTCAGCGGTCTTGGGAATTATTACTCCGCCTATCTTTTTCTCTTCAGGCTCTTTTTCCAATTTAATAAGTGCATGGCCATTTATAGGTTGTATTTTTGTCATAACTCCTTCTCCTTTCTTTTATTATTTTTTATCGTCCATTATTACATTATTTATTATACCTCACTTATAAGAAAAGGTACAAGAACAAAAACTTATTGTTCAGTAATTCCCAGCAATCTATTAAGCTTAGCTTTATCAAACCCTACTACAATTGTGCCATCAATATCCGTCTGAGGCACACCTCTTTGGCCGCTCCGCCTTACTAATTCTGCTGCCGCACTTGGATTTTTGCTCACGTCTACTTCTCTAAAAGGTATGTTGTGCTGCCTTAAATATGCCTTTGTAGCATTGCACCAGGGGCAAGAGGGAGTGGTGTAAACAGTTACTCTGTGGACCTTTTGACCTTTTCCATCAGAAACCTTTGAAGGAGCGACAACTAAAAGTTTTTCATAATATTCTTTGCTTTGAAGTCCAAATACAAACTGCCATGGCTCTTTATCCTTGAAAAGTATCACTGAAGGCACTACTTTGATTCCATATTGTGGATGAATATCTTTTATCTCAGATGCATTCACTACATAAACAGGCACTTTGGGATTGTCTTCACTGAATTTCTTCATAACTTCCAGGGCTTCAAGACTCTTTTGTGAAGAATTAGAATAGAACATTAGCATAAAAAATTCTTCTTTATTCTTTACTTCTTCAAAGTGCTGAGAATCCTTTATAAGCTCTAACATCAAATCACCTCTTTAAATATTTATGTTATCCAAAATCGAAAATTTATATGAGCAAAATCGCAATTCTTTTTTGTTATAAACTACTGCAGGCTACGGCTACCCCCCATAAGTATTGGGTCGCAATTTATATTATAAGGAAAACTATTTTAAAAATCAAGATATTTTTAACACTCCTCCTTATTGAATTAAGTAAGAGCCTCTCTGCTTTTAGAATGATAGATAAAAACTCCCCTTAGTTAGAGGGGAGTTTGTTTAATACGTACACTTTTTCCTTTTCAATATATTTTATTACTTCCCTATAAACGAATTCCTCAAAATATTTTGCCTCTTTATAGGTAAATATCCCTTCTTTCAAAACCGTATCATAGCAAAATATTGGAGAATATTCTTTTAATTTTTCTATTTTTTTAGCTTGCTCCTTTACCATTCTAAAAGCACCAATATTGACATCTTGTATACCTTCTTTAGGTATTTTTGAAAAAACATATCCCACAAAATTTTTATATATTTTTTCAAATCCTTCTATATACATCACTGGTTCAATAGAAATTCTAACTTTTAAGCCCTTTGATATAGCCCTTTTTATGCTTTCTATCCTTTTACCGAGAGAAGGTGTTAGTTTTTCATATTTATCGATGACCGGTTGGGGCAACAATGTCCATGCGAAAATTACATTAGAAGGTATGTCGATAGATTCTACGGAAGAAAAATTGGCGCTTTTTGTTCGTATTTCTATTACAAGGTTTTTATTCCCTTTGGCATATTCAATCCACTGTTTAGTAAAGCCTGTAAGGTATTCTAAAGCAAGTAAATCCGTCTCATAGGATATGCTTAAATAGACTTTCTGGTCTTGTGTAAGTTTATCTATCTCTTTAAAATAGTCCTCAATATTCACAAAAATAACAAGATGTCCTGAAGGATACATACCCTGTAAATAGCAATAATCACAATCATACATACAATTGAATATTATTGATGTATGGTAAAAATTAGAATTTTTAAAGTCTTCACAAAGCTTAGAACCTTTATATATAAAATCGTATCTTTTTTGGGCCAATATAAGATTTTGCCTTTCTTTTTGTATAAGGTAGTTTTGATTAGGTCTATTGAAAACCTCACTGTATCTGTCAATAAGCACCACTTTACTTTTAGGAAATTTCTTTAAAATATTTTGCGTTATAGGATTAGAAAGTATTTCCTTCTCAACGTAAATGTGAGAGAATTTTTTCAAAGGCCCTCTTCCTCTCTTCTTTATTATTTACCTGTACATCACAAAAGTTTTTTAAAAAATCTATATTTTTACCCTTTCTAACCTTATAATGTAGACAAGCTTTATAAAAAATTTGCCTTTGACTTACCGTAAGTTTTAGCTTTTGTGAAAGAAAATTTATAATTTCTCTTTCATAAAAGGAAAATATATCGATAGTTTTAAAACTATTTTTCAATATTTTAATAAATTCATCTATTTCCTTTAACTTGTTTTTTATTAACTCATAAATTTTATCTTTAGACACATCCTCGAAATCTGTACTATCAGAGACAATTTTTAAAATATAAATTCTGTGGGTCTCGAAAAACTTAGAGGCTGCTTGATAAAAACCGCTGGTTTCCATATCACAAAGTCTTGCTGTCATCAACTCTTTATCTTTCACTATATAATTAAAAGTCTCTATATCACTTTCCTCAAAAGGATGGTCTATCAAAATATCAGGTATATAATTTTTATGAGTTTCATTGTCTACAATTTTGTTAATAAGGTATATGTTCCCTATTTTTTCATTCATATCTTTCGAGCCACATACACCAATGTTTATTATAAAGCTTTGTGGATCCCACAAATATCGAGTTGCCGCATGAGAAACAGCTATACTGCTATTTATTTTGCCCACTCCTGTTACTACCAACGTTATTTCTTCATTTCTAAAAACTTGAAAATATCGATTTTCTACATCTTTTTTTAATCCAAAATATTCAATTAGAGGTTTTGCCTCAATATATAAAGCGGTTGCAATAAAGACCATCTTAGCACCTCTTTCAAAAACATATAAAATTTGTGTCAAGAGAATTCTCTTGACACAAATTTTTATAACCCCACTTTTTCTAGTAAAAGCTTCACATCTGCATCTCTTTCTAGTATATGGTCATTTAAAACCTCAAATTTTTTGTCAATCCGCTTAAATTGGAAGTTTATCTCAGTCAAAGATTCTGTATTTCTAGCTACTTGTTCAAATGTGCTTGTAACAACACTTTCAATTTTATCTATTCTTTGCTCAACTTTATCTAACCTTTTTTCAAAGTTATCCATCTTTATCTCGAAATTATCCAGCCTTACTTCAAAATTTCCCAACTTTCGCTCAAAACTACCCATCTTCTGTTCGAAATTATCCATTCTTTGTTCAAGATTGTCCATTCTCTTCTCAAAGCTATCCATTCTTTGTTCTAATTTGTCTATCCTTTTTTCAAACTCAGTAAATTTAACTTCTAATCTGTCAATGCGGTTTTCTACTTTCTCAAGCCTTGTGTCAATACTGTTAAGCCTTTCTAACACAAGGTTTAATAATTCTTCACTTGACACAAAAAGCTCCCCCTTTATTCTTTAATGACAAGCCTGTGATACTCTTTTTTGCCCTTTCTTATTAAAATGCTATTATCTTTTATCATCTCATCTTTTATATATTCATCAATACTTTCAACTTTTTCATTGTTTATATACAGTCCACCTTGTTGAACGAGCCTTCTGCCCTCACTCTTTGAAGGTATTATCTTTGCTTCAAAAAGCACATCTAAAATTTTTTTACCAAAAACATCAGAAGAGACAGTAACAGAAGGCACATTATCTAAATCTCCACCGCTTTCAAATAAAGCCTCTGCCGCCTTTTGGGCTTTTATAGCCTCTTCCTCTCCGTGTATAAGTTTTGTGACTTCATATGCCAATATTTTTTTAGCCTCGTTTATCTCTTTATCTTTTAATGCCCCTAATCTTCTCACTTCATCCATAGGCAAGAAAGTGAGAAGTGCCAGGGCCTTTTCCACATCCGCATCAGCTATATTTCTCCAGTATTGATAGAATTCATAAGGAGAAGTTTTATTAGGATCAAGCCATATTGCGCCTTTTTCAGTTTTCCCCATTTTCTTCCCTTCACTGGTGGTAAGTAAAGTAAATGTCATGCCATAAGCCTGTTTACCTTCTTTTTTTCGTATAAGCTCTATACCAGCAATAATATTAGACCATTGATCGTCTCCGCCCATTTGCATTACACAATTGTATCTTCTATTTAATTCAAGAAAATCATAGGCTTGCATAAGCATATAGTTAAACTCCAAAAAAGAAAGGCCTCTTTCTAATCGAGATTTAAAGCATTCTGCTGTAAGCATTCTATTTACAGAAAAATGAACTCCTATATCCCTTAAAAATTCAATATAGTTTAAGTCTAAAAGCCAATCAGCATTATTGGCCATAATGGCTTTGCCATCAGAAAAATCGATAAGCCTTTGCATCTGCTTTTTAAAAGCTTCAGCGTTTCTATCTATTTCCTCTTTAGTCATCATCTTTCTCATATCAGTCCTGCCGCTTGGGTCTCCTACCATCGCTGTGCCACCGCCTATTAACACAATAGGCCTGTGGCCTGCTTTTTGCATGTGAGACATCACCATAATTTGAAGAAAATGTCCCACATGTAAGCTATCAGCAGTAGGATCAAAGCCTATGTAAAAAGTAATTTTTTCTTTTTCTAAAAGTTCTCGTATTTCCTCTTCATGAGTCATTTGCTGAATATATCCTCTTTCTTGCAAAACATCAAGTACAGACACGATAATACCTCCATCATCTTATTTTTGTATATTGTATCAAATGAAAAGCATATTTTCAAATATTTTTGACAATATAATTTTATCACTTTATAATATTTACTATCAACAAATAAAAGAGAAGTGATTGTATGAATTACAAAGTTTGTGCTACAGGTAATAAAATAGAAAAGTTTTATTCTGATGCAATAAAAGAATATCAGAAGAGGCTGAGCCGATTTTGCAATATCACTTTTTTGAACTATAAAAATTTTCAAAAATTACATTTTAAAGAAATAGATAAATATTATAAAATAGTAATATCACCTGCAGGTAAATCTTTGTCTTCAGAGGAATTATCAGAAAAAATAAAAGAGTTTGAACTCACTGGAATAACAGATATATTAATAATCATAGGAAATGAAGAAATTCATTGTAATGAGGTCATAAGCATAAGTAGCATGAAAATGAGTTTAGGTTTGACTTCTACTATTTTCTTTGAACAGTTATATAGGGCATATAAAATTTTAAACAATGAACCTTATCACAAGTGATTTTCTCCACTAAAAGCTAAATAAATCTGCTCTAAAAGTATAAGTCTCATAAGCTGGTGAGGAAAAGTCATTTTAGAAAAAGAAAGATTTAAATGAGATTGTTTTTTTATATTTTCCCACAATCCCAACGAACCACCTATTACAAAGGTCATTTCTCTGTAACCAGATTGAAAAGTAGTCTTTATGAACTGTGAAAACTTGTATGAGTCTATTTCTTTTCCTTCTATAGCAAGAGAAACAACAAAGCTTCCCTTTTTTATTTTAGAAAGAACCCTCTCTCCTTCTTTACGCAAAATCTCCTCTTTTTCCTTTTGACTTAAATTTTGAGGAGTTTTTTCTTCCTCTACTTCTTTAATCTCTATTTCACAATAAGGGCGCAATTTTTTTAAATAAAAATATATACCATTATTTATATAGTTCTCCTTCATTTTCCCAACTGCTATTATATGTATTTTCATTATTACTTCCCTCATTTTTAAACTACAAGGTATTTAGGTGGCTCATCGCAAAAATCACATTTATGAGGTACCAGCCAATCAGTAAAAGAAACTTCATCCAATTTGTAAATATCCGGTGGCTGTTCGTACACTTCGACAAATTCTTCGATGGCATCCTCTAAATGCTTTTCACACACAACAAACATAAAACCTCTCCTATTCTCCGAGAGTTATAGTAGTATATCCTGTCTTTCCCGATACGGTTTGGTACTTAACTTTTATTTTGTCACCTGGATTTTTTTCATAAACAATACATTTTAAACTTGTCATAGTATTTACAGGTCTTTCATCTATCTCCAAAATAATATAGCCTTTTTTAATGCCAGCTTTATAAGCAGGACCTTTAGGGTCAATATCTGCCACATATATCCCCTCATATATATAAACATCTGCGGAAATGTAACTGGCAATTTCCCTATCATAGGCAACTATACCAATATAAGGCGCTTTAAATGTGCCCGTTTCTACCACTTTTTTTAGTATAGGCTTTACAATATTTATAGGTATAGCAAAGCCCAACCCCTCAGCAGTTGTTACCTTCGCAGTATTTATTCCAATTGCATAGCCTTGCGAATCCACTAAAGGCCCTCCGCTATTCCCTGGATTTATAGAAGCATCTGTCTGTATCAAGTCTTCCATGATTCGCGGTTTTCCATCCTCAGTAATGGGAAGGCTTCTATTTAAAGCGCTTATTATTCCAGAAGTAACCGTTCTTTGAAACCTAAGACCTAAAGGATTTCCAATTGCTATTGCGGTTTGTCCTACTGATATCTTGTCAGAATCTCCCAAAGCTATAATTGGTAAATCTTTTTCATCAATTTTTAAAATAGAAAGGTCTAAAACAGGGTCAGTCCATAAAACTTTACCCGGAAGTATACTGCCATTGCTTAAATATACCTTTATATTTTTGGATTTTTCATTTGCTACATGATTGTTTGTTATGATATAACCGTTAGGATTTACTATAAATCCTGAGCCTATACCCTCCACAGCCTTTTCTAAAAAATAATACTCTCTTTGAAATTCTACAGTAGTAATCCCTACAACAGCAGGAGTATCCTTTTTCGCCACTACTTCCGCTATTGTAGGAGATTCTTTTGTTGGTATCACTATCTCTGTTCTTATTCCTGATGAAGGAGGATAAGGTATAGGAATGACTTTACCCCATAAATATTTTGGTGCAATATATATAAATATCAAAGAACTAGCCAAAGTAGTTATAATTACAATAGCAAAAAAACTCTTTAATTGACGCTGCATAATATCACCTCATTAAATAGGATGAGATATTATGCAGCGCATTATACTTAAAATTTTATAGTTTTTTATTCTTTTACTCTTACTACATCAGCACCTAACTGTTGGAGCTTTACTTCCATCGCTTCATAACCCCTATCTATATGATAAACCCCCATAACCTCCGTCGTGCCCTCTGCAGCAAGACCTGCTATAACCATTGCAGCGCCTCCTCTTAAGTCTGTTGCATTAAGAGGCGCACCTGTCAATTTTTCTACACCTTCAAATATTGCATTTCTTCCCTCTATTCTTACTTTTGCTCCCATTTTTTCTAACTCATTTAAATATTTAAATCTATTTTCATAGACATTTTCAGTAATAACACTCATACCATTCGCCAAAGCCAAAAGCACCGCAAAGGGCTGTTGCATATCTGTTGGAAAACCCGGATAAGGTAAAGTCCTTATATCAACATGTTTCAAAGGTCCTTCTCTTCTTACTCTTATCACATCATCGTATTCTTCAACAATAATACCCATTTCTGTGAGTTTTGCAATGATTGCTTCTAAGTGATTTGGAATTACTCCTTTTATATACACATCACCTTTTGTTGCGGCAGCTGCCACCATGTAAGTTCCTGCTTCTATTTGGTCAGGAATAATGGTATAGTGGCACCCGTAAAGTTTGTCTACCCCTGTTATCTTTATAGTATCTGTACCAGCGCCCTTGATATTTGCCCCCATTGCATTTAAAAAGTTTGCTACATCAACTACATGGGGCTCTTTTGCACAGTTTTCTAATATTGTTACCCCTTTGGCTTTAACCGATGCCAACATCAAATTTATAGTAGCACCTACGCTTACTACATCAAAATATATATGATTCCCCACCAATTTCTCAGCTTTAATTCTTATAAGTCCATGCTCTATGGTAGTTTTTGCCCCTAAAGCTTCAAAACCTTTGATATGCTGGTCAATAGGTCTTACGCCAATATTACATCCCCCTGGCATCGCAATTACTGCCTCATTAAACTTACTTAAAAGTGCCCCAATAAGATAATAAGAAGCCCTCATTTGGCTCGCCAAATCCCGAGGAGGATAAAAGGAATTTAAGCCTGTGGGGTCAATTATTACTTCATGCTTTTTCTTTTCTACTTTCCCTCCCAGATGGCGTATCATCTGGGCTAATAATTCTATATCTTTTATATCAGGCAAATTATCTATCACACTCGGAGTATCAGCCAATAGCGCAGCGGGAAGAATTGCAACAGCAGAATTTTTGGCACCACTTATCTGTACACTTCCTTTAAGAGGCTTTCCTCCCTTGATTATAAACTTTTCCATTCTTAATCTTCCCTTCAAATCAATTAAATTAAAATAAGTCAAATGTCATCACAATATATACTTTAATACAATTTAAAATATTTTACAAGTATTTAAAGAAGAAAAAGAAAAAAGAAGAAGGAGGTATTATTTACCTTCTTCGAAATTTCTTGTATAAGCATTTACGTAATATTTATCACCTTCTTCAGTAGTTATCCTCCAAACAGGGACTGCTTCTCCTTTTGTGGCATTGCTCCAGTTAAAATAATAGCCTAATTTTATCTCCTTTATTACCATAGGTTTTGTATCCGTCTTTATCTCCACAAGCTTTAAAAGAGCATAAACCGCATCTATCACATCTTTCTTAGCTTTTTCCATTGCAACAGACCCAAACCAGCATTTTGAAAATTCAAAGCCTTTATCATCTATTTTCCCTTCCATCCATCCACCATCTATAAAATAATCCTTATAGGTTTGAAAATACTTTATCTTTACCTCTTTACCTTGAAAAATTTTTTCAATTTGTACATTTATTTCTTTAAAATGATAACTATTTATAAAATTATGTATATACTCTTCCTTTTGTGAAGAAGACATATTTTTAAACTTATCACTTCTTTCAAAATAATAAAAACTTACGCCGTCCACTTTGATGGTTTTATCCTCAAATTTAAAAATTGTATATCTATTTTCTTTGTACTTTCCATATTTTTGTCCTTTAATAAAATTCTCTAAAACAAAATCTTCATCAAATATTTCTCTCGTTACTTTAATAAGTGGCAGCGGTTCTTTATTTTGCGGAATTGTAGTCTTTAAAATTATGTTATTTTGTAACAAAACCTCCTTTAAAGAATGTAAATCGTTTCCAGATAAAATATAGGGTTCCGATTTATTCATTTTAGCAATAGTTAGATATAAAAGAACATTCAAAATCGCAAAAGTGATTATCATCACTGTTTTTGCTTTAGACCAGTTCATAATCTATACCCCATTGTAAATCAGCTTCCCATCAAATATGTTTATAAAAAACTCTCTATTATTACTTTTTACTATCCAAACAGGTATAAATTGACCTTCATAATACGCATAACCTATTTTTAAATCAGAAAGTGGTTGTTGCCAGCTTATATGCTTTATACCCATTACAAGAGATTGCTTCAATTTTGCATGAGAAATTAAATAGTTTCCATTACTCATCAAATCTAAATACAAAACTCGTGCATATTTAATATTCCCATTTAAAATATTTATTTCGATTGGAAAATCCGGCATTTCTTTTTGCAAAATTCGAAGAGGATAATCAAATATATAATTAAAATAAAAAGTATATTCCCCTTTTTCTTCTTTGAAATCCATCAAATAAATATCATCAACTTTAATCCCTATTTCCTCCAAAAAGACAATAGATTTTTTAAGTGCAAAATTTTTATCAGTTGAAGAAGGCTCAGAAATGGTATTATAAAACTCTACATACCCATTTTGATATAGTCGCAAACTTTTTAAGCCATCGGTATAAACAGTACATCCACTATTTTCAGTAATTTTTCTCACAACAGAAATATTCGTAAAAAATTTCTCTAAAAAATGGTGATCAGATTCAAAATTTGTTTCTTTATTATATATTTCTTTAATCGAAAAAGTAAGAGAAGGTATGTACACGTTTTTTTCAAAATATGTATTGCCTTCCTCATAAACAGATTCACATACACTGACCTTATCTTTAGGCAAATTTTCTATAATGTTTTTTAGAATCTCCATCTTTAAATAATTTAAGCAGTAAAATTTTTTATTGGTTGCATCCTTTATAAAAATTTGATTTTTGTCTATATTAACGATAATTTCTTCTACATATATATCGCTATTTATTTTTCTAAACCAGCTATCTCTATTGGTAAAAATATCTTTTAACAAGTCACCATTTACACTTTTTCCTATTAAAAACCGTATAAATGTACCTTTTTGTGCGTTTTCCCAACTATTATCATCGACTACATTTATTTTTTCTTCTTTATTTGAATTAATAAAATCTGCTGTTTTTTTCCATAGAGAAAAAGAAAAATCTCCATTTGACACCAAATATACTTTACCTTGAATACCAACAAAAGTGTATTCTGGCCTAATTATACGAAAAATGTCCACTTTTGCATTTGTGGACTTTTTATTAATAAAAGATAATTCATTTTGAGGAAAGGATATCCACAGTTTATAAGTTAAATACACGCTCGTTAAAACAAGAAAAAGCAATAGCAGTGATTTAACTTTTTCCTTCATTCCTCAAACCCTCTATCTTAAAAGGGATTTTATTATGTCTTCAATAGCAGTAATTGTTATTTGTAAAACCCCATCCTTTTTTGTGAGTATTACATGTCCTTTTATTATTTGCAGCTGATCACCTTTATAAGCCTTTATGACAATGTAATTATCTCCATAGCTTAAAGTCAATAATTTTGCAAAAAGCATTGTATCGTCAATAACCCATTTGTTGCTTAAATTATCGTTTAAAATAAGCTCTACAACAGTATTAGGTTGTCCACTTCCAGAAATTATAAAATATTTGTTATCTGTCTTTACATCATCTATATTAGTTTTTACCGTTATTAGGTCTTGTGCGTATCCGAATGACATAAAAATGGCCATAAATATAATCACTGCTACAAATAAAGCAATTATTTTTTTCAAGGATATCCCTCCTTCTCTTTTATGACTCTATTATACAGTACTATTATTACAGTATTGTTACGGTAATATTAAACTATTATTACAAATTTACTGGTATGGCAGTTTAACCCTCACTATGGTACCTTTCCCTACTTCGCTTTCTATGCTTACCTCCCCTTTGTGAAGTTCTACAATTTGTTTTACAATAGAAAGTCCTAATCCTGTACCTCCAAGCTCTCTGGATCTAGCTTTATCTACTCTATAAAACCTTTCAAAAATTCGAGGCAGGTCTTCTTTAGGAATTCCTATACCGTTGTCTTCCACAATGAAGCTTGCAAAATTTTCATCATATTCTGTTATAACTTTTATCATTCCGCTTTCTGGAGTGTATTTTATAGCATTAGTTACTAAGTTAACTATTACTTGTTCCATTTTATCTTTGTCAATATAGACTTGCCTTGGCGCTTCTTGAAGGTCTACGATAAGTTTTTGATTTTTCTTATGAGCTTCAATAGAAAGCCTGTTTATTACATAAATTACTACCTCATTTAAATTTTTGTGCTCAAGTTTTAGGTTACTACCTTCAGAATCCATTTTTGATAATAAAAGTAAATCTTTTACAAGACGTGTCATCCTATCGGCTTCTGAATCTATTATTTTTAGAAATCTTTTCGAATATTCAGTATCTACATCGCTGTAAAGAAGAGTCTCAACATAGCTTTTTATAGTAGCAAGAGGAGTTCTAAGCTCATGAGAGACATTTGCCACAAACTCCTTCCTCATGGTATCTAATTTATGTTGTTCCGTAATATCGTGAAGCACATAAACATATCCTTCTATTTGTTGATTGTTTTTTAACGGAGCTATGTTAACTGTTAAAACCTTGTTTCCGCAATTCATTGTAGCTACTGCATCTTCTTTTTGTAAATTTAGTATTCCCTCTATTGGCATCCCTAATTCTAATTTCACATTTAATATTTTTTCGGCAGCCTCATTATAGTGTATTATCTTGCCTTTTGCATCAGTTGCCACAACACCATCGGTCATAAATCGTATGATAGCTTCTATTTTCTTTTTTTCACCTTGAATGTCATTTAAAGTCTGCTTTAACCGCAAAGATAAAAAATTAAACATTTCACCTAATTTTCCTATTTCATCATTAGATTTTATCTTTATCGTCACATCAAAATTGCCTTCTGCCATCTTTTGTGCATATTTTGTCACTTCTTTAATGGGATCTGTTATAGTTTTGGACAAAATATACCCAAGCACTACAGTAATTCCAACAGCAAAAAGAGTAGCACTCAAAAGAATTAAATTGACATCTGATAGAGTCTCATATATTCCATTTAAAGAACCGCTGATATACACAACACCATTTATTTTACCATCGCTATTATAAACTGGCATGGCAAAACTTTTTATTTTCCCACTAGAATTATAGTCATCAGTAACTTCACTTCCGATTTCCCCTGATAGGGCTTTGACAATAGCGGGAGTCATCATTTTTCCCTTGTCTCCAGTTGAACTGGCCAAAATATTCCCTTTATTATCCAAAATATATACGTATTTCACATTTGAATTGGGACCCATGTACATATTTATAATGTTTTTTAAACTTTTTGCATCCATGTTGTCTTTAAGGGTAAAAGAAATGCCGCGTACCTGCGCTTCAAGGTAATTGTCAAAATTATTCATGTGGTAATTTTCAAGAGATTTATAAAGATATACCCATATGATTTCCATTGCTACAAGTATTAACAAAGTATATATGAGAATTATTTTCCATTGAATACTTTTAAATCTGCTTTTCATCGCTAAAATAGTAACCAACCCCTCTTTTTGTGTGAATAAGCTTGGGGTTACTGGGGTCATCTTCTATTTTTTCTCTCAGTCTTCTTATGGTGACATCTACAGTTCTAATATCACCCAGGTATTCATAACCCCATACTTTTTCTAATAGCATTTCGCGAGAAAAAATAAGCCCTTTGTTTAAAATGAGAAATCTCAAAAGTTCAAACTCTCTAGAGGTAAGTTCTATCTCTTTATTGTTTTTTTCTATTTTATATTTTGACATATCAATTTTTAAATTTTTTACGTAGATAACATTCCCAGGCTCATTTCCATTTAAACTAATTCTCCTTAAATTAGCTTTTACTCTTGCTATGAGTTCTCTTACAGAAAAAGGTTTTGTTATGTAATCATCAGCTCCCAATTCCAATCCCAGTACTTTGTCTACTTCTTCCTCTTTAGCCGTCAGCATCAAAATAGGTATGGTCATTGACTGCCTTAGAGTCCTTAACACTGAAAAACCGTCTAATTTAGGCAACATCACATCAAGTATTATTAAATCTGGATTTTGTTCTTTTGCTATTTTTAAAGCTTCTTCCCCATCATAAGCTTCATAAGTTATGTATCCCTCTTTTTCCAGATTGTATTTGATTATCTCAACTATAGGCTTCTCATCATCAACTATAAGTATTCTGTAACTCATTTTAGTTCCCCCTTGTCCTTTTTATAGGGTTAAAGCAAGAAGAGCAATGCTCTTCTTGCTTTATTTTACTGAGTCTACAAATTTCTCTAAATTTTGTCCTGTAACTTTATAAAAACTCTCACTTAAACTTAATCCTTTTCCCAAATATTTTAAAATATTTCTTATGCTTTGCATCCCATATTTATCAGCTATGGCTTTTACTATTTCAAAAGACCTCTTATAGGCCATTGTCTCATCTAATTGGTTAAAATTATAAGTCAACTCTTTAAGAGAATATGGCTTATCAGTTGTTATGCCTTCACCCCAGATAAAACCGTTTTCTCGATATTCTTCCAGAAGGGCTATACCTTCTGTAAACCATACAGGGTAATTGCCTTTTGCAATATCATCTACAATAAGGTGGGCAAATTCGTGTACAATCGGTCCGTCATGCTCAAAAACTTTTTCTATGTCTTCTGTAGGACTAATCCACAATTCAGGTGATACTATGCTTATGACTCCATTTAAATAAAGCCCCATAGCAGTATCCCCTTTTGCAAGTGAAAAGTCTCTATTCATTTTTTTAGGGTCATGGTACATTATAATGACAGTTTTACCGGCTGGTTTGTAACCTAAATCTTTAGTAACACTATCATAATGTTTTTCTGCAATTTTTAAAACAAGAGAAACATATTTTTCATCTTGTTGTGTATATCGCACTATAAAGTGTTCACTTTGTGCTGTTTTGTAATCTTTTACATTATCTGTTAAACCATTTTCTTTTATTTCTCTCACATATGGATAGGAAACTACCATAATTTTGTTAGCATAATAAAGAGAAATGACCAAAATAAGTGCAAAAGCAAAAACGATAATTTTCTTTTTCATCCTGTATCACCTCACACACATTTAAAACTCTGTATGTAATTTATATGTAGAGGCTTTTATATGTATGAAGCGATACAGGTTTTTTGACAAATATAATTACAACTGTATTATAACATTCATAAATACTTGTAGCAACCCCACAAAAATAAAAAGCCCTCCATAGGGCTTCAGTTTGTTGACAAAGTCAAAAATTTTTTGAAGAAGATATTTTGCATCGTAGCTCCGATGTTCCAAAGCGACAAAACTAAAGCTTGACCTTCGGGTTCCGGCAGGGTCCCGGGCACATTCGACATCCTTGTCTTAGTGCCCGCCTCCGCCATCCGTGGCTTCGGCCCTGCCTTCACCCTCAGTCTCACTAAGTTTTGTTAGCGCTTTGTCACAAGTCGCACCGATTGCAAAATATCTTCTTTTCGAAAGTTTGTCTACAGTCTGAAGCCCTCCATAGGGCTTGTCACAATTTCATCTATTTAAATATAATAAAGGATTAACTGGAACACCATTTTTTCTAACTTCAAAGTGAAGATGAGAGCCTGTTGCACGACCTGTCGAACCTACCAAAGCAATTTTTTGTCCTTTCGCCACTTTATCGCCTTTCTTAACAAGGAGTTTACTAGCATGCCCGTAATAAGTAACATAACCATTGTGATGGTCAATTTTCACTAAATATCCATAGCCACTTTCCCAACCTGAAAATATAACAGTACCTCCATCTGCAGCATAGATAGGAGTCCCTTCTGAAGCTGCTATATCAACTCCCGTATGAAAGCTCCCCCATCTAGGACCAAATCGTGAAGTTATTGTCCCTCTCGCAGGATAATTAAAGGACCCTGTAGCAATATACGATATTCTTTTCGAACCTACAGCAACTATTTTGTTGATAGGATTTTCAAGGACATTTTCGTTCTTTATTTTTTTTGAAACTTCAATGCCATTGTAACTTACAACAACAGCAGTTACCTCTTTCAAGCCTTTTTTACCTTCTACTAACACTTTAGACTGATTGGTATACAGTTTGTCATCTTTAGTAAGCTTTGTCTCAAAAGGTATTTCCTCTTTGTAAACTATTCTCTTTTCAGTAACAACCGTGACATTAGGTACAGCAGAAAATAAATATATTATTTGTCCTGGTTTTAAATTTTCTGTAAGGCCAGGATTTAATTTTAAAATATCATCAATGTACATGTCGTGGTCTCTTGCAATAGACCACAAACTATCGTTTTCTTTTACAGTATATGTAACAGCTTTTTTTACAGGTTGTTGCAATATTTTTAACGCTTCCTCAAAGTTTACTAAATATTTTGGAGGTATGTACTTTTCTTCAATTTTGACATCCTCTTTAAAATACGTTCTATCAGAATCCTTTGCGTATTTATTCTTTAACATTTCAAGAACCTTATTTGCCTCTTCTTCATTTTTTAACGCAGTCACAAACTTGCCATCTACTATTATGGCAGCAGCTTTGCAGCTAAAACTCATAGCATTTTCCAAATTAGCATAAATTTTATGTACATCTGTCAACTCTTTATTTGATACTCTTACCCTTTCAAATTTTATTTGCTGATTTAAAACTATATCCGTTCCTGTCTTTTGCTTTTCTTTTTTATGTAATTCTTCTATAAAACTTTTTACCTCATCTATATTCTTGGTAATTCCAATAGTTTCACCATCTACTGTTATCTTGTAGGCAAATGCTTCCTCATATACAATAAAAGAAAGACCTATGGACAGTGCTACCACAAAAGCTATAATATTGTTCTTGTAAGTCTTCAATAAACCAAGAAAAAACTTATAGCTTTTATCCCCCGCCTTCCCCATAGTATTCTCCTTTCTTCTGTTAATCTTTTTTAATTATACCATACTTTTTTATAAAACCAAATTTTAATTAATGAAATTTTTAACACCTTTCTATATTGTATGTTATACTTCAAACTAATATTCTTATATATACTTATTTAATTTAACAATATACTCAAATATTCCGATAATTATGTTAAATTCTTTTCAATTGAAGAGGCTATTTCGCTGTGTTATAATATATTCGAGGTGGGGAGGATGAGCGTTTTTAGATTTTTAAACGAAAATGACGATTGGGGAAGTACTCCCATCAGCAATTATTTTATAAATCATTTCATGTTGGATGCCCCAGGTGAATATGTCAAAGTATATATTTTGGGATTGAAATATTGCTATTATGGCAATGAAATACCTTTAAAAACTTTAGCAGATAAATTATTTATGTCAGATATAGAAATTGACAGAGCTTTGAAGTATTGGGAAAAATCGGGCTTAGTTAAATTAAAATACATAGAAGGTGAATACACAGTTGAATATCTCCCAGTTATCCCACAACCAACCTCAAATCACAGCGTGTCATTACAGGACCCTCAAGTAAAACAAATGTTTGAAGCAATCGAATTGACTTTGGGAAGACCTTTAACCCCCACAGAAATGGAAACATATTTAAGCTGGATAGATGAATACGGCTTTTCCTTGGAAATAATAACAATGTTAGTGAGTTATTGCGCTTCTAAAAACAAAACTTCTTTAAGATATATGGAAAAGGTAGCAATAGCCTGGCATGACGCAGGTCTTAAAACTGCACTGGATGTAGAAGAATATTTAAAATCAGAAAACAAGAGATGGCAAAATTATAGAAGGATTTTAGGTGCTCTAGGTCTTAAAGAGGATGAAGTAATGGAATCCCACAAAGAAATGATGGACCGCTGGATGGAGGATTTAGGTTTTGATGTAGATGTGATAATAAAAGCCTGCAACGAATGTACCCTTAAATTGAATGAACCCAGTTTCCCTTATATAAACAAAATACTAATCAACTGGTTTAACGAAGGAATACGAACAGTAGAAGATTTAGAAAACAAAAAGTCTTCTGTAAAGAAGAAAACCCCTGTTACTTCAAGTTTTAAAGCTCCTAAAAACTACTTTAACAGCTACTCTCAGAGAAGTTACGACATAGAAGATTTGGAAAAGAAGCTTTTAGCCCATTCAAGGGGTGAATTAAATGAATGAAAACATCATCCATGAAATCCTTAAAGAATATGAAATGAAAAGAGATACGGCTTTGAAAGATGCCCTTTATCGTAAGAACAAGCTTTATAAAGAAATTCCCGAACTCGAAAAAATTGAGGAAGAAATTAAGAACGTAGGAATCGAAATAACTCAATCAATTTTTAAAGAACCTGAAAAGGGAAAAGAACTTTTAAATCTTTTAAAAGAGAGGTTAAATAAATTAAAAAAGAAGAAGGCTTATCTATTAGAATCTAATGGATATCCTGAAGATTATCTAGAACCTAAATACGAATGCAACGTATGCAAAGATACAGGATATGTAAATGGAAAGCGATGTAGATGTTTTTACCAAAAACTTATAAATATTTACTATAAACAATCAAGTATAGCAGAAATACTTAAAAAAGAGAATTTCTCTAATTTTAATTTCGAATATTATTCAGACAAACCCTTCGGAGATAAGCCTTCTCCAAGAAGCAACATGAAAAATATTGTAGAGTTTTCTCTTAATTTTATAAAAAATTTTGAAACTACCGCTGAAAGTCTTTTTTTCTATGGAGACTCGGGTCTTGGCAAAACATTTCTCGCTAATTGTATAGCAAAGGAACTATTAGATAGAGGTAAAAGTGTGATATATCGAACAGCGCCAGATTTAATTGAAGGTTTGAGAATAAACAAGCTTAATGCTGATAGCAGTAGTTATAATGAATATTTGGAATTGTTAAAAGAATGTGATCTCCTTATAATCGACGATTTGGGAACAGAGTCCATAACTGCTTTTAGTTTGCAGGAATTTTTTAATATTTTAAATACAAGATTGTTGCTTGGCAAAAAATTTATTATTTCTACAAATTTACCTCTATCAGAAATAATGTCAATTTACCCTGAAAGAATTTATTCACGAATATTCGGCCATTTTAAACTGCTTAATTTCTACGGTGAAGATATAAGACTAAAACGAAAAATGATAATTTAATAGAACCACTCTTGGAAAAATCCACCTGTATCTTTGCCTGTAACACTGTCCACTACGTCAATTAGGTCTTGCGTAGTGGCAATTTTATATTTGTATTTATCGTAATAATTTTGAAGAACTTTTTTGAATTCTTCGTCACCTACCAGATTCCTCAGATTGTAAAATACCATTGCTCCTTTGTTATAAGCTATATTAGTGTATTCCTTCCATTCTTTAAAATCTGCCAAAGTCTTAGCAAACGAAATATCTGAATTAGTATTTAGAAATTTATTAAATTCCCCTTCTATAACAAGTCTATAAATCTCATCAGCTGTTGCCTTACCGTAATACCTTTCTATATACATAATTGTAGTGTACTCCGTCAATCCTTCATCCAGCCAAGATTCTTTTATTTGGTTGTTTCCCACAACACCATACCACCACTGATGAGCAGTCTCGTGAGCAATTACATATTCTAAATTAAACAAATTAGCATTTGTGTACAAATCCTTTGATATCATTACAAGATTGGGATATTCCATGCCCCCCATGTAAAAATCAGTCTGCACAACAGAATATTGTTTATAAGGATACCTGCCAATATAATCATTGTAAAACTTAATCGCATCTACAGCAAATTTAAGAGCTTTATCCCCATATCCTTCTGTAAAATAATAGGATTTAACTTTTATGCCATCTACCTGCTGCTCTGCTATCTTAAATTTTGTGCTTAAAACCATAGCAAAATCCCTTACTTTTTGCGCTTCAATAACTAATTCTTTGGAATCTCCATAGTTTTTCTCTTCTTTTATTTCTCCAGTGGAGGCAACTATCATGTCTTTAGGTACTGACAATTTTACTTTGTAATTTGCTATATTACTATAAAAAGGATCGCCAAAAATATAGTAGGGGTCATTATTCCAGCCATTTTTATCATATACAGAGAGTATAGGATACCAATTTCCTACCTGTACAGTATTGTTCCCATAGCCAAGTCTACTTCTACAAGGTGGAATTTGTACTTTGTAACTCATATTAATTTGTATTGTTTCCCCTTTTTTTAATTCTTTAGGTAATTTTATTTTTAAAATTTCTTCGTTAGGTTTTTCTAATTCGTAAGTTGCAGGAATATTTTTATCAAAAGTAACTTTTTCAATCTCTATAAATCCCGGTTGGAACCCATTAGGATAAGCAAAAGGGAGCTCTTCCTTTGTGAAAGGCAAATTCTTTTGTGTTTTGAAAGCATTTGGATATAAATGAAAGTATATTTCTTTTAAAGGAATATCATTAGTATTTATATATTTTATTGTTTGAGTAGCATAAATTATTTTATTTTGGTTATCGTATTTTGCTTCAATTGTGTAAGATGTAAGTTGACTTTCTTTAGGTAAAAGATAAAGCACTAACCCGACAATTACAACTATAATTAAACCCAATAGTGCTTTTTGTTTTATTTTCATATAACCAGCTCCCCTAAATTATCCTTCAATATATATTAGTACAAATTTTTAAATAATAGAACTTTTTCACTTAAAAAATAAAAAAGCACCTTAAAAAAGCGAAAAGGTACTTCAGTTTGTTGACAAAGTTAAAAAATATTCAAAAGGAGATATTTTGCATCGTCGCTCCGATGTTCCAAAGCGACAAAACTAAAGCTCGACCTTCGGGCTCCTGCAGGGTACCGGGCACAATCGGCATCCATGCCTTAAGGTGCCCGCCTCCGCCATCCATGGCTTCGGCCCTGCCTCCACCCTCTGTCTTGCTAAGTTTTGTTACCGCTTTGTAACAAGTCGCTCCTTATGCAAAATATCTCCTTTACGAAAGTTTGTCTACAGTCTGAAGCACCTTAAAAAGCGAAAAGGTGCTTTTAGCTCAATTCGTGAATAAATAATCCGCTTCTTAGTTTAGGCTCAAACCAGGTAGACTTAGGAGGCATTATCATTCCCGTATCGGCAACAGCAATTAAATCTTCAACTGTTGTGGGGTGCATAGAAAAAGCCACTCTCATGTCTTCCTTAACTCTTCTTTCTAATTCTTCTAAGCCTCTAATTCCGCCTACAAAATCAATCCTTTTATCAGTTCTTGGATCTTTTATCCCCAAAATAGGATCCAAAAGATTTTTTTGTAAGATAGACACATCTAAACTTTCTATCGGATCCGATGGGTTAAAAGTACCTTCTTTGGCAGTAAGTTTGTACCAATTTCCTGATAGATACATGCCAAAAGTGTGCTTTTGCGAAGGATTGAAAGACTGGCCTTCATTACATTTCTCTACTTCAAATTTCTCTTCTATTTTTTCGATAAATTCACTTTCGGAATAGCCGTTTAAATCCTTTACCACCCTATTATACGGCATGATAAAAACTTCATCATGGGGCACTAACACTGCTAAAAAATAATTAAACTCCTCATCTCCTTTATAATCAGGATTTTGCTCTCTCCTCTTTAAGCCTACTTTTACAGAAGCAGCAGCCCGATGATGTCCATCTGCAATGTAAAGATAGTCTATTTCCTTAAAAACATAAGTAATTTTATTTATTAAGGATTTGTCATCTATAATCCATACTGTATGTCTTATTTCATCCTCTGATGTAAAATCATATACAGGATTTTTGCTCCCCATCCAGCTATTTAACAACTTTTTAAGCTCTGGGTTGGCTTTGTAGGTTAAAAAAACTGGACTGGTGTGAGCATCACAGTAATCCATGTGATTTATTCTATCCTGTTCTTTCTCCGGCAGAGTAAGCTCATGCTTTTTAATTATCCCTTCTAAATACTCATCAATCGAAACAGTCGCTACCAATCCCACTTGACTCCTGCCGTTCATTATTTCTCTATAGATGTAATAGTTCTCCTCATTATCTTTTATTAACAGTCCTTTTTTAAGCATTTTGTCAAAATTTTCTCTCGCTTTTTCATAAACTATTTTATCGTAAGGATTTATAGAGGGAGCTAAATCTATTTCTGCCCTATCCACATGAAGAAATGAATAAGAATTATCTTTCGCCAAATTTCTCGCTTCTTCGGTATTTACGACGTCATAAGGCAGGGACGCTATCTTATCTGCCAATCCCGGTACAGGCCTTATTGCCTTAAAGGGTTTTACTGTAGCCATAATAATCCTCCTAAAAATTTATTTCAACTGGTTTCAATGCTTTTATTATATCATATCACTTTATAAATGCAATGTATTAAAGTAAATTATCTTTTAATCTCACTTCCCGACAAATAATCACCCGGCTCTACATTAAAATTTATAGTTTCGCCATCACTTACTGCAATTACAGTCCCACATTCATCTGTTCTATATACTATTATTCCTAATGACCTAAGCTTTTTCATTATTTCTTTGTGGGGATGACCATAGTCATTGTATCTACCACAAGATATAACAGCATATTTAGGATGTACTGCCTTTAAAAATGCCCACGTAGAAGCTGAAGAACTGCCATGATGCCCAATTTTTAATACGTCAGCTTTTAAATTATATCCTTCACTTAGCATTTCCTTTTCAGATTGTTCACCAGCATCTCCTGTAAACAAAAAAGAGGTATTACCATACGTAATTTTTACTACTGCACTATAATTATTTAAGTCCTCGTAATGGGAACTATTTGGCGCAAGCATTTTTGCAATTATCCCATCTTCAAGGTCAATTACTACTCCTGCTTTTGCGACATTTATCGAAAGTCCTTTTGATTTTGCTGCTTTTAAAACTTCTTCAAATGTCTTTGTTGTCGTCATTACTTTAGGCATATAAAACTTTCCTATTTTGAAGGTTTTTATAACTTCTACTATACCACCTATGTGGTCATTATGAGGGTGTGTTCCGATAAGTATATCAATTTTATTGATTCCACGGCTTTTTATGTAATTTTCAACTTTACTGCCCATTTCAGACGTTCCTGCATCTATTAACATTGTTTTCCCTGATGGAGTTTGGATAAATATACTGTCTCCTTGTCCTACGTCTATATAATTTATTGTTAAACTAACTGTTTCGGATTTTTTAACTGTTTCTTGCTGGCTTTTTGTCCCCTTATCCTGTAAAAGTTGTTGAACTTCATGAGTAGATGTATTGTCAAATATTATACAGCCTGTCAATATAAATGCAAATAGTATTAATATAAAGGGCAACAATAATCTCTTCTTGTACATAGCTAAAACCTCTCCTTCAAATTATGCACCTTTTTAACATTTATCCATCTTTCTTCATCTTTAAATAAGTCCTTTGCTAAATCTTCAATAGACTACTATCGACAACACAAATTTCGTTTTCTTTAGGCATTATTATCGCCTCTTTAAAAAATAATTAATTCTTTTTTCAAATGAACGAAGCAAAAAGACTCTGATTTCATAAGGCTAATTTTTGTTTTGAGCAAAGCGAAAATGAAAAAATTACAAAGTGGTGAGGCAGAGAAAAAATCATTCATAAAAAATAGTGACTTACTCTAAATGCCTGCTATAAAAAGAGAATAATAATAAAAGCATATAAATTATATCACAAAATTTACGAAAGATGTCACGGTGATTATATGCTTCAGTTTAAAACTAAAGGGTAGGCTTTCAGGAAAATACCCACCCCAACTCTTGACAAAGAGCCAAAGTTATAAGCGCTTATTTTTCGCAATCAACTCGCAATCAAAAAAGGGTATCGACTTTTTATCGATACCCTGAAACCTGCTTAAATACTGGAGCTGGCGAAAGGACTTGAACCTTCAACCTGCTGATTACAAGTAGGAAATTTTATTATTTAACTATTTTTAACTGGTTTTATTAAGTCTTAAAAATGCCTAAAAAATAGGCTTTTTTGTTTTTAAAATTGGAAGTTGTTAGCCTCATTTCATGCATAAATTTATTTATTATGTGACCATTTTGTGACCAATCAATAAGGAAGTTTTGCTTTGAGTTTACGAAAAATATATGTGGAATGCAATTGTTTGCCCCCGGCAGTTAAAACAAAACGGCCTGCGAGCCGAAGGTCAAGGGGTCGGGGAGGGATACCGGACCGAGCGCAAGCGAGGGAGGATATGCTCACCGACCGTAGGCTTGCCCCTTGACCGTTAGGCGAGCAGGCGTATAATCTATGACGCGGGGGCAAACAAAAAAAGCACTTCTGCGAAAGCAAGAGGTGCTTTTTTCTTAACCGGATTTTTGATTTGAGCAGAGCGAAAATGAAAAATCCGTATTACTTACTGGCTCAAAAATAGAAAAAATAAAAAGTCTATTTTTTGTATGTTTATAAGTTTATACCCAAAGTTATTTTTTGAAACGCTTTTTAAGTTTGCTTCAGTGCTAAAACTAGTTAGTCTCTGTTATCAGATTAAGGCCCACTAAGTTTATTACTGATTTATGCAAATTTAAATTATTTTATAAAATTTCAGTCGCCTAAAAATGGTTTTTCACAGTATGAATATGAGGTTGATATGTTTTTTAAATAATGGCTCTTAAAAATATTCATAAAACACTTTAAGAATACAAGATTTTACAATTTTCTTCATATAAGGATTTTAATGGAATAAGAATTGCTTGACAATTTTTTATTGAGAGGTAAAATATAAGTCAAAGAATAGAATTTGTAATTGATACATAAAAATGAGCAATTTGGATATTCTTTTAACGGCTTATAAATCTCTTAATGGTTGTATTATGCGTACTTTAACAAAATTATTGATGGTAAACTATATAGATGTGAAAGTTCATTTCGGTTTTAATTTGGCTTTTCAAATAATGCCAAACTTAGGAGGCAAGATAAAATGATCAAAAGAATAAAATTAATTAAAAACTTTGGACTTTTTAAAGATTTTCGTTGGAGTGAAAATATTAGCGAATTTAAAAAATACAATCTAATATATGGATGGAACTATTCAGGAAAAACTACATTAGCAAGAGTTTTTAGAAATTTTGAAGTTCAAGCCTTACCATTTGATTTTAATGGTTCAGAATTCGTTTTAATCGATGAAAACGGAAATGAAATTGATCAAAATACTTTATCTTCACCTCCTTACCATTTTAGAGTATTTAATGTAGATTTTATTAAAGAAAACCTGTATTGGGATTCACAAGAAGCTAATCCTCTTTTTGTCCTTGGAGAAAAAGACATTCGTCTAGAAAAAAAACTTGAAGCTTTAAAAAAAGATTTAGAAAAGTTAAGTAATGATAAAGAGACAAAAAATAATGAAATAAAAAAGTTAACAGATGAAATTGAAAAAAATCTTACCAACAAAGCAAGAGAATTAGATAGAATGAAGCCACCTTATGATAAAAGAAAATTTAAAAAAGTTTTAGAAGAAATTAAATATGATTTCAAAAAGTTCTATCTAAAAGAATCAGAAGTGAAAAACTTATATAGGATGTTAAGTAGTGACAATAAAAAGAGTATACCTGAAGTTAGTATTAATACAATTACTGAAGAATTTACAAATAGACTAATACATGCACTTGAGAAAACAGTAATTTCACAAATCATAGACCGTCTAAAAGAGAATCCAAGGCTTAATAATTGGATTAAGGAAGGTTTAGAGATACATAAAGGGAAAAAACGTTGCGAGTTTTGTGGTGGCCCTTTATTGGAAGAACGTTTGGAGCAATATGAAAAACATTTTTCTAAAGAATATGATGAATTTCTAAAAGAACTAAATATGTTAAAAAATCAAATTGATAACTACAGGAATCAAGTTCTTTACCTGAAATTACCAAGCGAAGACCAATTTTACCCTCACTTAGAAGATAAATATCTTGAGGTGAAAAATAAACTAGCTACTGTTTTAAAAGACTACACAAATAGTCTTGATGAGATAATAAATTTAATCAACAAAAAAATTAACAATCCCTTCGAAAAAATAAGAAATATTCCAGATTTGAATATCCAAATAGTACAGGTTAACAATATTATAAACAAAGTAAATAAATTAATAAGTGAACATAACTCCATTTCTGAAATGTATAAAGAAGAACAAGAAAAAGCTTTTAAGGAGTTAGAACGTCACTATGCCAGTGAATTTGTTCAAAATTATAATTATTTTGAACAAGAAGAAAAAATAGACCAATTGAAAGCGAAAATAATAGAAATAAAGGATCAAATTAGAGAAAAAGAAAAAGAAATTAAAGGAATTGAAGCAGAATTATCTGACATTTCAAAAGCTGCTGGTAGAATTAATAATTACCTCAAAAGTATTTTTGGAAAAGAACATCTGATAATACAACCTATCGGAAGAGAAAAATTTCAAATTTTAAGAAATGGTGAAAAAGCCAAAAATTTAAGTGAAGGTGAAAAAACAGCTATAGCTTTTTCGTATTTTTTGACTCGGTTAGAAGACAAAGAAACTAATATTTCAAACACTATAGTTTTTATAGACGATCCTATTTCAAGTTTAGATTCCCAACATTTATATAACACTTACGCATTAATTGCTTCAAAATTAAATGATTGCAATCAATTATTTATTTCAACTCACAATTTGGAATTTTTTAATTTAATTAAAGACTGGATGAAGAGAATGAGAGAACAAGGAGAAAAATGTAGATTCTATTTAGTTGAAAGAATCACTAAAAATGGGGAAGAAATAAGTTCCCTAAAGAATCTACCCAATACATTATTAAAATATAAGTCAGAATATCATTTCCTGTTTTATAAAATCAAATCTTTTAATGACAATCTTTCAACAGATTTTGATAGCTTATATCAATTACCTAATATAGTTAGACGATTTTTAGAAGCTTTCATGGGTTTTAAATATTCAAAAGGAATAGATCAACTCGAATATTTAATTGACGATGAATCACAACGAATCATGATAGATAAGTTTGTCAATGAGCTTTCTCATCAACAATCATTACAAAGAAGTTTAATACATAATGATCTAAGCGTAACCAAAAGAGTAATCGAAATTGTATTAAATGCGGTAAAAACAAAAGATCCTGAACATTATAAAACTCTTGAAGAAATATATAATGAAAATAAATAAAAACGAAATTTTTAGACAATTATTAGACAATTAAATAATTCAAATAAACAACTTTCTAAATACCTTGTTATAAGATAGTCATACCTGTTTTTTGTAGAATAAAAATGTAAAAAGTTGTAAAAAATCCTCACTTCTGCAATTTAAAAATTCCTACATTTACAAAGGATCATTGGACGCACTCAGAAAAACGATTATCCTTGTAGTTAAGGAAAATTAATTGCAAGAAAGGAATAGAGGAGACTTACAATGACCCAAATAAATGATGCTAGGAATTCGTTCTTTTTTTAAGGTTTAAATATCAGTAAAAATAGCAAAAAAGTTAACCGAAAAACAGTATAAAACTATTATAAAAAGAATATAGGAACATTTTCAGCTGAGGTCAAAGCAAATTTAGAATTTAAACAATGAGTGAATAACTGCAGTGATGATAGATGTTTAATATATCACTATTATTTGCGAATCTTTGATGGGTAAAGCTATCAGATACAACAATTATTGAAGAAACAGTTAAGTTGGCAGAAAGATTCCCCACGAGTACGTGGGGGAATCTCTATAAAAACAGGAAATTCTTTCTTCTAAAAACACACACTTTTATTTTTAAAAAATGGTTAACAACTAGAAATGACCAATATAACTGATAAACTTAGCTTTCGCTGAAATAACTATCAAAGGTTTTATTTTATAAAAAACCTAAAACACTTTTCAGCTACATATATAAATGAAATTTATTTAAATAAAAAAGACTTATATCAATAAACCTACATTTCTAGTTCTTGCATATCGCCCCCTATATCTAACTCTCTTACTTCTCCTAAAATAAAATTTGTATCGGCTTCAGGAAGTTGTTCAACATCTTTAAGTTTTCTTTCAATTGCTAGTGTTCTTTTGGTAGCATTTTCTATAGTATTACTTGCTTCCTGTAATTTTTTGTGAGTTTTTTCAAGAATATCCCTAAATTTATTAAATTCTGTCTTTACTGCTCCGAGAAGTTTCCAGACTTCAGCTGACCTTCTTTGTATTGCAAGTGTTTTAAA
The DNA here is from genome assembly GCF_900129115.1 of Thermoanaerobacter uzonensis DSM 18761. NCBI lineage: Bacteria > Bacillati > Bacillota > Clostridia > Thermoanaerobacterales > Thermoanaerobacteraceae > Thermoanaerobacter > Thermoanaerobacter uzonensis. The sequence continues at coordinate 39,113 of NZ_FQUR01000018.1, forward strand.
GCCCATTTGCAGGCTATTTAATATAGCTGATAATGTCGTTGGTCCTGCAATTGTAACTCTAAAATCTCTTTGAAGTGCTTCAAAAAGACCGGGTATTCTTAAAATCTCAGCATATAAACTTTCGGTAGGTAAAAACATTATTGCAAAGTCAGTAGTATTTGGAGGGTCAATATATTTGTCATAAATATTTTTGGCTTCTTGTTTTATTCTTTTCTCTAGTTGTTTTCTCAATTCTTCAATCTTATCTTTGTTACCTTCATTTTCCGCTTCTATCAATTTTTGATAATCTTCCTGAGGAAATTTTGCGTCAATTGGAAGATAAACTACCCTTCCATCATCATCGCGACCAGGAAGTTTTATTGCATATTCAACCCGTTCATTACTTCCTTTTTTTGTTATAACATTCTTTTCATATTGAGTGTCAGTTAATATATCTTCTATAATATTTCCAAGTGCTATTTCCCCCCACATTCCTCTTGTCTTCACATTTGTCAATGCTTTCTTTAAATCATTGATCCCATCTGAAAGACTCTGTACTTCTCCTAATTCTTTATATAGAGCTTCAAGCCTTTCACTTACTTTGTTAAAGGATTCGCCAAGACGGGATTCTAAAGTACTATGAAGTTTTTCATCAACAATCATTCTAATTTGCTCAAGCTTTTCATTGTTATCTCTTTGTATTAAAGTAAGTTTATTTTCCACTGTTTCATTCAACTTATTTACTTGGTCAAAAAAATTCTTAAGCTGATTTGCTTGGATATTCGACACAGTGTTTATTTGCTCTGCCATTTGGTTTGTTAACGAATCTCGTATTCGTTCCAAGGCCTCGCTTATTTCCTTCCTATTTTCAGAAATTTCTTCTTTTAAAGCTATACCAAAATTTTTTTGGTTTTCATTAATCAATAACAAGTAATTTTTGTATTTGGATAAAAGCAGTAAAGCAACTACAACATTAATACTCACCGCAACTATAAGAAGAATATTTATTACCATTTTATTATCCCCCTTTTCACATCTTACTTTCCCACAAACAAAACTCCATTTGAGAAACTTAAATGAAAGATGAGGTCTGCAGAGCAACTCTTTGCGCTTTTTTGTTCCTTTTTTACTCATTTTAATGTCGAATTTAAGCATATTTTTTATTTTTAGAATCAGTAATTTAGGGAAATTCTAGGTCTTGTCCAATATTTTACTAATGCCTCTAGTTTTGAAATCACTCTATAATGTAGAACCTAGTAATTTTTCTCTATAGCTTTTACGATATACATAATATTGTACAATACAAATTACAAAAACTGCACCGTTATTAATATATTCCTGATTTTCTTTATTTTTCTAATAAGTTACTAATTTCTCTCGCCATACTTTCTAAAACTAGACCATTTTTAGTAGATACTCTCGAATGGAAAAAAGCAGTCTGTCCACAATCGAACTTAATTTTAAATAATTTTGCAACATAATCTTTTTTCCTGGGAATTTGCTTTATCACCTTACGCTCAATAGTTCCTTTTCCAAGAGTTGGGTGAATAACTCTATCACCTTCTTTAAGCGCTTCCCAAAACAACTCATGCAAGCCAATCTCCCATGCTAATATTTTGAGATAGCTTTCTTTTTTCTCTACTTTCAATAAACTCTCAGAAATTTCTATATCTCCTGTATATGTTTTCCATAAATTGTTTCCAATTTTAATTATATACTCTCTGTCTTGTAATCTGGCCTCTAGTTCTTTCAATTTAGGATCTACCGAAAATCCAAAATAAGCTCCAATAAGCGAGCCTACAAAACTCGCTATTGTGTCTGTATCACTTCCTACAAAATTAGCTGTATTTATCAATGCTTCATAGGGGTTTCTTAAATATTTTATAAACATATAAATAGCTGCGCAAGTTGTTGAAATACCAGAACCTTTAAAAGAGGGATTATTAGCTTTAATAAAAGAGTAATATTCTTCATCCTGTTTTGCTAAATAATCAGGAATTCTTTGGATAAATTCTTGGGCTTCCTTAAAATATTTTTCAAAATCTTTTTCAATATTTACTTTATATCGGTTCTTTACTTCTTTTAACCAAATAGCAATTTCTTTATCCTGGGAATTTTCTATAAGAGCGACGGATTCATGCAGAATATAAAAAATATATTTAAATAGTTCCTGAATAGGATCAGGATTATACTTTAGCAGGTAAATTTGGGCAGCCCCTATTATAAGACTCCCCAGTATAGCTCGGGGGTGCCCATGCGTAATTAGAGAATTTTTTATACTGTCAACAATAAACCTTTTTTCATTGTTCACATTGACTAATGCAATTGGTAAGTTTCTCATAGCAGCTCCATTTGCTCCAGCATTCAAATACTGAACTTCTTTTGTTTTATAAAAATTTCGAAACCAAAAGGCTTCTCTTTTTATTATATTTTGGGCAGCAGATTTTATAGATTTTCCTCCCCCCCTCTCATAGTTCAACCATAAAGGAAGTTCTAAATAAGCGAAATAAGTAGGGTCAAATTCTCCATTACTCTTTATAGAACGGGCGACAGAGAGCATCAACTGGGTATCATCTGAATATTCACCAGGTTCTATTTCTTCTTCATATCCCCACCATCTGCCTCCAATCTTCTTTTTCCATTTTACAAAAGATTCTATCTTTTTTTTAGGCTTACTGGTACTAAACTCTAGAGGCCATCCTAATGAATCACCAACACCGCTAAAAACCAAAGAAGCTTGGAATTTTTCTAAAAACTTATTATTAACGTCAAATAATGATAACTGCTTCATTTTAACACCACCTTTCTTTTTTCTTTATACCACAAGATTTCATCTAACATTATTTCTATGATTATTTCATCAGATTCGTATTCTTTTGGTATATCAATCTTTGGGAACCAAATAAAACTATCTTCGTTTTTAAATTCTACCTCTTTGTCAACAATAATATTGTCAGTTAAATCTTTTAAAATAAGTCTTACCTTGCTACCTGTTACTGCATATAAAAAGATTTTCATCCAAAAAGTCCTTTTTTGTATTACATTCCCCACATCAATATGTTTTCCCCTGGCATTTTCTCTGGTAATTTCTTCGTAACTTACAATTACTTCTTTCACATAGGGATTAATGATACTCCACTCGCTTTCATCATGTTTATAATCAGCAAATACTTCGGAGTTTATGCAAAAAATATTAGAATTACCACTCCATAGATATTGCCCAAGTTTTAAAGAAGCTTCGCTTATAAAGTGTATTTTTTTAAAATACTCAATTGGAATATGATTTGGAACTAAAACTTCGGCTTGGACATATTTCTTCCACTCCTCATTCCAAGGCTCGGGTGTACTATTGATTATATTAAATTTAACAGAAGTTAAACCTCTTACACCTTCTTCTCTAGTATGTCCATTTCGAAGTCTTGTGGCATTGCTATCAGTAAAATAAACACCTTCAAATGCAGCAACTTCTGGATCTACTTCTATAAATACTAAGTGGCCAATTTCTTTTTTCTTTTGAAATGCTATGGGAGTATGAGGAGTAAAGCCTAAAGAAATTTTATCCCAGTTTCCCAATACCTTATCTAAATCATGGGATATTTTATTTCCTCCACATCTTACATCATTTAAACAACCTTGCTTCTCTAAAAAAAGCTTACTTCTTAGCCCATTAAATTTTTTTATTAGAGTAAGGTTTATGATACTAGTAAAATGCCAAAGAGAATTAATATTATTTTCTTTTAAAATCTTTAAAATTTGATCACGTGCTGGGGAAAATTTAATTTTCTCCATTGTTATTCTCCTTTATCATTGTTTCTATAATTTTTAAATACTTTATTTAAAGTTTATTAAGTGAATATCTAACATTAAATTCCAAGTCTTTTTAAAACTATATCTATTGCTTCGTCTGCGTTTTTAATGTATCTTATTTCTCTTTGGAGCTCTTCTCTAAAATTACCATCGATAGCTTTGATAATTATTTTTTTCTTACTTTCTTTTTCCTTTATAAGATCAAACATTTTATCATTAAGATGAGACAGATTTTCTATCGTTACTACTGATCCTGACTCTGTGTTATGTATATAATTACCATGAACATTTTTAAGATAGGGGTTTAGTGATAATATTCCGTGAATAAAATATTTCGAAAATAAGTTATCTATTTTTTCTAAATAAGAAGAATGTAAAGGTGTATTGCAAATGATTACGATAGGTATAACTTCCTCAAAATTGTACAAACGAATATTTACTGCTTTCCCTATGGCTTTTAATACAGAATCGGACCTTAGTAAGCTCGGTTGTCCAGTATGAGAAGTAAAATCTCCTTCTTCAGTAAGACTATTATAGTCAGGGTTAAAGCTCCAATTCCATACAAGAGACATTTTTATTTCTCCAATTAAGTATATATCATCCTTATTAAGTACTCGTTCGTTTTTGGATGATATTACTATATCCGCAGGGCTACTTGCCGTTAATCCTAACTCTGGACATATAACATCATTTACTACATAAAGCTTTTTTTCGGATACTATTTCAGTTCTACTGAAAAGATACTTTACAAATTTTTCAGTAAATTCTCCTATAAGAGCGTTTCTTGATTGGATAGTATCTTTCTTTTTAAGATTCCTTGAAATTGAAGAAGGATAATAAGTATAGTATCTTATGTTATCATTTTCTTCTACTTTGTAAAATAGTGAGTCTATTCCATACTCTTTTAAGTACATTTTTAAAAATCCTTTTTCAACATCTTTACTCCAAAGTGTTTCGTATATTTTTAATTCTTTGAATAACTGTTCAAAATCATGTTCAGTAACCATTCCAATTATTCCTCCTGTAATCTTTTTAAGGCAATTTTACAATATTCTTCATTAATATCATAACCTACGAAATTTCTCTTTAATTTTTTAGCCGCCACGCAAGTAGTTCCTGAGCCAACAAAAGGATCAAGGATAACATCATTTTCGTAGCTGAAAAGTTTTATAACTCTTGAAGCTAATTCAACAGGAAAAGGAGCAGGATGTCCTACTTTTTTTGCTGACTCAGGGGGAACTTCCCATATAGATAAAGTATAACTTAAAAATTCTTCTTTATTTATCGTTGATACACCCTTATCAACTCTACTAAAATCCTCTTTGACAAATACAAGTAAATATTCATGTATATCTCTTATCCGTGGTGACTTTGCTGAAAGCCAACTTCCCCATGCACAATTGTTACTAGCTGCTTTACCTTTTTGCCAAATTATTTCTCCTGCCGGTTTAAATCCAATTTCCATATGCATAATATAGAGAAAACTATGTAAAGGAATATAAGGTTTTCTGCCAAGATTTGCTATATTAATTACATACCTTCCTCCTTTTTTTAGAGTTCTAAAAACTTCTTTACCCACTCTTGCAAGCAAAATAAGATATTCTATTAAATTTAAATTTTTATCATATTCTTTACCACTGTTATATGGAGGCGAAGTAAAAGCAAGTGCTATACTTCCATCTGGAATTTGAAACATGTTCTCACTAGACTGACAATAAATCTTATTCATCCAATCCCCTGTGCTTTGTTGAAAATTATATGAATTGTTTATATTTTTTTCTGACCGAAGAGTTTCAATAACATAATTAAGTACTTGTAAAGGATTCTCTGTGTTTTTATAAATTTCCCGTGAGTAGAAAGCGGAAGAATCATGAGATTCTCTCTTTGAAACCCCAAATGAGTAAGTAGAAGTTTTTTCCATCGTTCCATCCTCCTTTAATGTTATTATAACAAATATAATCTTAATGAACAAAAAAAAGTTCTATGCAAAGAACGAATAATTTTGTACTATCATAAAAAGGAAAGCAAACCATTTTCTGTTCCTTATGAACCCATAAAAAGGGTTAAGAGGACTCCAATAAAAACGAGGAGCATAAAAGGCAGTCTTCTTTTAAATTTTAAAAAAGTAAATAATGGAGAATAGAGTAAGAAAACAATACCATAAAGTAAAAAATATCTCATATCCCAAAACCAGTGTAAAAAGACAGAGCAGTTAAAATTTCTATGTCTCCTTTGCTTATTCCTCTATAAAACAAAAAAACAAATGAATAATAAAAAACATCCTCTGTATAGAGCGACTGCTTTGTACAGGGTTTTACATCAAAACTTTGGACCAATAATCTGTGATTTTGAGTTATCGTATATTGAACCTTTCACTCTGATGGTAATAGTATCTGTAGCTGTTTTTACTCCTCTGCCTGCCAGCTGCTTCTTATAAGGGGAAGACAGCCTGGTTTCTTTCAAAAATCTATAAATAAACCTACTAGTGTTCCAGCAAAAACAGCAGGCATAAAAGGAAGCTTTGTTCTGAATTTGCGTAAAATAAGGGAATAAAAGATAAAAATCACAGATGCCCACAAAAGAATATCCCATATCTTGAAACCTGCATAGAAAAACAAAGCAGTTAAAATTTTTACATCTCCTCCGCCTATTCCTCCTAAAAGCCAGAAAAGAAAAAGAACAGTAAAGACCAAAAGGAAGTTAAGCAGATAAAATTTTAGGTTTATATAAGGCTTCAAAAAGAAATTAATAAATAAGGAAAAAAACTTCTGTAATGTACAATTTGAAATGCTAACAAAACAAAAAATTATATGTCACACAAAACGCTTATTATGGCAGAGTCTTAAAATATCATACTAAAGTAAAAACAGATTTGCTTTAATTATATAAAATTTACTAAAATATTACATTAATATCATATTTTTAAATTATCTTGAAATTTAATAAAAAACCGCAAATTATTTTAAATTATTTTAAAACAAAGCGAAAAATTACGTTTAAAAGTCAAAAAAATAGCTTAACAGCACTTGAAAAAACAAAAAGAGAAATTTATACTATCCTTATAGTGCAAGCGCTTGTACTAAATTTAGAAAGGAGGTTTGTTTATGAAGAAAACGCTTAAACTTCTGTCGATTCTGTTGATAACCATTGCTCTTCTTTTCAGCTCAATTCCATCCGTACCGGCAGCACCGGATACTTCAGTTTCCAATGTTGTCAATTATTCGACAGATGTAATCTACCAGATAGTCACAGACCGTTTTTTAGATGGGAATCCCAGTAATAATCCAACAGGCGACTTATATGACCCTACCCATACTAGTTTAAAGAAATATTTTGGTGGCGATTGGCAGGGTATTATTAACAAAATTAATGATGGTTATCTTACTGGTATGGGAATTACAGCTATATGGATTTCGCAACCTGTAGAAAACATTTACGCAGTTTTGCCAGATTCCACTTTTGGTGGAAGCACATCCTATCATGGTTACTGGGCACGAGACTTCAAAAAGACAAATCCCTTTTTTGGAAGCTTTACAGATTTTCAAAATCTCATAGCAACAGCTCATGCTCACAATATAAAAGTTATAATAGACTTTGCACCAAATCATACATCTCCTGCATCAGAGACAGACCCTACATATGGGGAAAATGGTAGATTATATGACAATGGAGTATTACTTGGTGGTTATACCAATGATACAAATGGATATTTTCATCATTATGGAGGAACTAATTTTTCATCATATGAAGATGGGATTTACCGTAATTTATTTGACTTAGCAGATTTAGATCAGCAGAATAGCACTATTGATTCATATTTAAAAGCGGCAATTAAACTATGGTTAGACATGGGGATTGATGGCATACGCATGGATGCAGTCAAACACATGGCATTTGGATGGCAAAAGAACTTTATGGATTCTATTTTAAGTTATAGACCAGTTTTTACATTTGGCGAGTGGTACCTTGGAACCAATGAAGTAGATCCTAATAATACGTATTTTGCAAATGAAAGTGGTATGAGCCTTCTTGATTTTAGATTTGCTCAAAAAGTTCGTCAAGTATT
>NZ_FQUR01000019.1 GCF_900129115.1 Thermoanaerobacter uzonensis DSM 18761
AGGCGGGCACCTGAGACAGGACGTCGATTGTGCCCGGTACCCTGCCGGAACCTGAAGGTCGAGTTTTAGTTTTGTCGCTTTGGAACATCGGAGCGACGATACAAAATATCTCCTTTTGAATATTTTTTTACTTTGTCAACAAACTGAAGTTCTCCTAAAAGCATAGGAGAACTTAAGACTGTAGACAAATTTTCGTAAAGGAGATATTTTGCAATTGGTGCGACTTGTGACAAAGCGGTAACAAAACTTAGCAAGACCGAGGGTGGAGGCAGGGCCGAAGCCATGGATGGCGTAGGCGGGCACTAAGACAAGGATGTCGAATGTGCCCGGTACCCTGCCGGAACACGAAGGTCGAGCTTTAGTTTTGTCGCTTTGGAACATCGGAGCGACGATGCAAAATATCTCCTTTGAATATTTTTTAACTTTGTCAACAAACTGAAGTTCTCCTAAAAGCATAGGAGAACTTAAGAGCTCAAATTTGCTAATATTTGGTATGCTTCATCTTTGTCTTTTGTAATTATATTTTCCCTCACCCTTTCTCTGTCAAAAGGTGTTAAACTATCCAGTGGTATGTCGGTTTTCTCTACAATTTCCTTATTGCCATTTCCATCGCTTTTTAATAAAACTACATATCCATTCATACTGGAAATTATATAATAATCTGGAGGTAATCCTTCTTTTTCCCTATAGAGAACTATTTCGTTTTCATCAAAACTTTTAACTTCCCACTCACTATATATCCTCGCAATTTCTTCCTTGCTTTTCCCATAAAGAGAAGGGGTTAAATTTTGAACCTCCCGGACTATCTCACCATTTTCAAGATATTTAGTTTCAAATATGAGTTTACTCTGAGAAATTAATTTCTTAGCAAGAGCTTCTTGTTGAGAAGAAATCTTTTGTTCATAAGTTATATTTTTTTCTGTTCTTTGCTTTTCATTATCTTTAACATTAATTAAATATCCAAACATTACTCCTATAAATATAGCTAACAAATATATAGTAACCAGTTTATAGGAAATTAGCTTTTTCATAACATCTCCTCCTGTTTTATGTAATTATAACCAATTTTAAAAAATTTATTCTCTTTGCAGGATTTTGTCAAAAAATATCGAATAATATCTATAAAGGAGGAGATGGTAAAGTGGCAAATCAAATTGTAGTTTTTAAACTAAATAATGAAGACTTTTGCGTAGACATTAATCAGGTAATAGAAATTATACGGCTTCAGACGATTATTAAAGTACCTGATGCTCCCTCTTTTGTGGAAGGCATAACTAATCTAAGAGGAACAGTTATTCCTATTGTAGATTTAAAAAAGCGCTTCAAATTGCCTTTATCAGAAAAAAATGACAATAATCGGATTATTGTAGTAAATGTCACCAACAAACCAGTAGGTTTCATCGTAGACTCAGTAACAGAAGTTTTACATGTAGACGATAGTTCCATACAAGAAGCTCCAGACATAATAAAAGGTATTGGGAAAGAGTACATAAACTCTATTATCAATTTAAACGACAGATTAATCATCAACTTAGACTTACATAAAGTTTTAACAGAAAAAGAAAAGAAAGAGATAGAAGAAATGTAGCCTCTTCTATCTCTTTCTTTTATTCCTCATCTTCGTCTTCTATTTCCACATTGTGATAAACGTTTTGTACATCGTCATTTTCCTCTAATTTGTCAATTAACTTTTCAAATTTTTCGTAGTCTTCAGGACTTAGTTGTATAGTATTTTTAGGAAGCATAGTAACTTCTGCTTCAGAAATTTTATAGCCTGCTTTTTCAATTGCTTCTTTTACTTCTTGAAAATTTGAAGGCTCAGTGATTATTTCGAATTCTTCATCTTCTGCAGAAAAGTCTTGCGCGCCTGCATCTATTGCAACCATCGCTAATTCGTCTTCATCAATAGAATCATTTTTTTCAACAATTATAATTCCGACTTTGTCAAACATCCATGTAACAGAACCAGCTGCTCCTAAACTACCACCATGCCTATCAAAAATATGCCTTATTTCACCAGCAGTTCTGTTTTTATTGTCAGTCAAGGCTTCAACAATTATAGCAGTACCAGAAGGACCGTATCCTTCATATATTACTTCTTCTAAATTAGCTCCTCCTAATTCACCGGTACCTTTTTTAATAGCCCTTTGTATATTTTCATTTGGCAAATTATTAGCTTTTGCCTTTTCTATAGCATCTCTTAATTTACTATTGGCATTAGGGTCTCCACCGCCTTCTTTAGCCGCCTTTATAATGTCTTTAGTAAGCTTTGTAAAAATTCTTCCCTTTTTAGCATCCATTTTCTCTTTTTTGTGTTTTATATTAGCCCATTTTGAATGCCCTGACATAAAAAAACCTCCTTTACTGTGTCTAAAATATTTTAACACAATAATCTAGGGCTTGTAAATCTAATCTTCTCTAAAAAGTTGTGTACTTAAATACCTCTCTCCACTGTCAGGAGCTATTGCCAAAACCTTTTTACCTTTGCCTAACTTCTTAGCAACTTCAATTGCTGCCCATAAGGAAGCACCTGTAGAAATTCCTCCGAGTATGCCTTCTTTTTTTGCCAAAAGGCGAGTCACCTCAAAAGCATCTTCATCTTTTACAGCAATTACTTCATCTATGACATTTTGATCTAATACCTTAGGAATGAAGCCTGCCCCAATTCCTTGAATCTTATGAGGACCAGGTTCTTTACCTGATAAAACTGCTGCTGAAAAAGGTTCCACTGCAATTATCTTTATATTAGAAAATTTACTTTTTAATTTCTTCCCTACTCCTGTAATAGTTCCTCCTGTACCTACACCTGCAACAAAAGCATCAAGTCCTTCATTAAAATCTTCAATTATCTCTTTAGCAGTAGTCTCTTCATGGATTAAAGGATTTGCAAAATTTTCAAACTGTTGTGGCATAAAATAGTTTTTATTCTGTCTTACCAATTCTTCTGCTTTTTTTATAGCACCTTCCATTCCGAATTTGCCAGGGGTAAGAACTACTTCTGCCCCATATGCCGTTAAAAGCATTCTTCTTTCCATGCTCATAGTATCAGGCATAACTATTATTACTTTATACCCTTTTGCTGCCCCTACCATCGCCAACCCTATTCCCGTATTTCCGCTGGTAGGTTCAATAATTACACTTCCTTTTTTTAATTTTCCTTCTTTTTCTGCCTTTTCTATCATGGAAAAAGCTACCCTATCTTTAACGCTGCCGCCGGGATTAAAAAATTCTAATTTTAAATAAATTTCCGCCCATTCTTTCTCCACAATTTTATTTAACTTAACTACTGGCGTTTTCCCAATCAGCTCAAAAACATTGTTGGCAATCATAAAATTTACCTCCATTTGTACATTACTATAAAAATTTTAAACTTTCTATGCTAGACATGTCAAATGGAAATTAGAATATCAAAAAATTTTAGAGAAAAAATAATAATATCAAGCTGCAAAAGGTGATAAAAATGACTGATAAACTAAAGCTTTTATCTATAGGCTTTATAACTGGTATGGTAAACGGTCTTTTAGGGGCAGGAGGAGGCACTTTAATAGTCCCGGCATTGGTATTTTTACTTGGTATAGAAGACCATAAGGCTCATGCTACGGCAATTTCAATTATACTTCCTATCACTCTAGTCAGTAGTTTAGTGTATTTACAAAATAAAATAATCGACATTCCTTTAACTATTAACATAGCTATTGGAAGTACAATAGGAGGGATAATTGGCGCATACTTTCTTAATAAACTTTCCATACCTTTATTACGAAAAATTTTTGGAATAATAATGCTAATCGCTTCCGTCAGGATGTGGATATCATGAAACTATTTCTAATAGGACTTTTTTCAGGAATTGTAGGAGGAATGGGAATTGGAGGAGGGACAATTCTCATTCCTGCCTTGACAATCTTTATTGGAACCGAACAACACATTGCTCAAAGCGTTAATCTTTTTTCTTTTATTCCTACAGCAATTATCGCATTAATATACCATTTTAAAAGTAAAAACATAAAGTATAAAATCATATTGCTTATAATAATAGGTGGAATGATAGGAAGTTTTGCTGGAGCTATTATAGCAGTAATTACAAAAGCCTTTATATTAAAAAAAATATTCGCTGTTTTTTTATTCTGTATGGGAATATACGAATTTTTCTCAAAACCTCGCAAATAGTCAAATAAGAGGAGACTTCCCTCCTCTTATTTCCTTTTATCTGTTTCCAACATTACACAGGTATTATAGATAACTTTTAACCCAAGATTTTTAGCTTTTTCCACCAGTTCCTCACTTTCTGCCCCTGGTTGAAACCAAATAAATTCTACGCCTAATTTTGCTGCTTCTTCTACGTACTGTTCACCCCTATTAGGGGGAACTACCATATCTACAACTTCTGGTATTACAGGTAAGCTGGATAAAGAGTCATAGCAAGGATCTCCATCTACTTCTTGAAATTTGGGATTAACAGGATAAGCCGTATAGCCGTTCAGTTTAAGAGTTCGGTAAATTTGATAACCATATTTACTCTCTCGAGGGAGTGCTCCTACTACAGCCCATATTTTTCTTTTCATAGCTTCTTCCACGTAATCTATGTAGGAATAATCCCACTCCATTCATTTTTACCTCCTAATTCAATAGGGTTTTAATTAATGCACCCCTATTACTTTTCTCTCACCCTTTTATAAAAGATAAAGTTTATGTCCCATAATATTCATCGCCTTTTTTAAAAAGGTACACATCTTCCCCAATCTTTATATCACACTTTTTACCTGTCAAATCATTTATAAAAGTTTGAAATTCTGATAACTGGTCTTCTTCAATATGTAATACTATAGAAACTTTATCTGAATATATAGTATTCTTAATATAATAACCTTTTTTTAAAAGCTCATTTTGAATTTTTCCCAGGAAAGTATAATCAAAAGTGAGTATAACACTTTTCGCAGGTATTTTTTCTATTATTCCAGCAGCATCAATACCCACTTTTGCCCCTTTTGTATAAGCTCTCACTAATCCTCCTGCTCCTAACAATATTCCGCCAAAATACCTTGTAACTACAACAGCAACGTTTTTTAATCCTTCTTTTTTGATTACATTTAATATTGGTATGCCTGCTGTTCCAGAAGGCTCTCCATCATCACTAAAACGCTGAATTTCATCATTTTCTCCAATAACATAAGCATAAACGTTATGGGTTGCCATTCTGTGACTTGCCCTAATTTCCTCTATAAATTTTATCGCCTCTTCCTCTGAAGAAACTGGTTTAGCATGTCCGATAAATCTGGAACGCTTTATTTCGATTTCAGCAACTCCGTAAGAGTATAGTGTTTTATAACTTTTAGCCAAAATAGCACCCCTTTTGTCATTATACCAAATTATAATCAAAAAATAAAGCCGTTGCCGGCTTTATAAGGCTTTATTAAAGCTTTTTCGCTTTACGCCAGAGCCTTCGTCAACGTCTTATATTTAAAATAAGAAACGTTTACAAGTGATTTGTCTTGACTATAGGTAATCATCTCCAAAGCCTTGTCTATAGGATAAAATCCTCCATCAACAAAACCATCTTCTTTACTAATATTAAATTCCTCATCGGCAGTAATCATGAGATACCAAGTGATTTTATTAAAGACAGGACGTTGACGGGTGACAGAATAGAATTCGTAGCTGGTTTCACCAGCAGTAGAAAGGACCTCAACAGATTTAAGACCTGTTTCAGCACAGACTCTCCTTATAGCCACATCAATAGGTAATTCATTATTTCTAATAACCCCTTTGGGTAACACCCACTCCCCCTTATCATTCTTGAGGATAAATACACTGTCTCCTTTGAATACAACTCCTCCAGCGCAATCTCTTATTAACATTTTCAAGCCCCCTAAAATTTTTATTTTTTCTCTTAATATAATATTCTTTAAAAACTCTTAAATTCCTTCTTAAATTTTTAATTTTATTTTTATTTTTTCGCACATCTCCACAATTATACATTAAAATTTAATTTTCCCACCAGAAAATTAATTTACCAGTATAAAAATCCTTAAATTATAAAAAATATCTAATGTACAAAGCAAGGAAGGAGAGTTTTAAATGCATATAATTTATCACTGTTATGGTGGGACCCATACTTCTGTAATAGCAGCTTATATACATACTGGAAAACTGTCAATGGACAGAATTCCCTCTCGAGAAGAAATAGAAAGCATACCTTTGTTTGATAAACTAAATGGCCAAAATGACCCGGGACACATCGTTCCTATTGGCACTGATGAATATGGCAACAACGTGTATTCTATGGGAGTAAAAAATGCTAAAAAGTTAATTGAGCCAGCTCTTAAAGATTTATACTATCATATATTCAATACAAACGAAGGACTGCTTTTGATTGACACGACTGGTGCTACAAATTGGATTATGAAAATTGGAGGATTTACTTCTATTGCTTTAAAATTTCCTGTTATAGGAAGGCCTTTAGTCATTTATGGTACGCAAAAAGCTTATAAAAAAATTGTTCAAATAGTTAAAAACGTAAAGGCTCAAGAAAAAGCAGAGTACAACGCTATTAAAAGATGATAAAATCTTTAAGTCTTTCCTTTATTTCTTTTTGAACTTCGGCTTTTATAATTATCCCTTTCTCACTATAATTTTCTCCAATTATTTTTGTTTTTTCTTTTAAATAATTGTATTCTTTAGTCTTATCATAAGGCAATAGAAAATCAACTACTTCCACATCTTTAAAAATTTCTCTTTCTATTGCTTGCAATAACTTATCAAATCCAATTTTATTTTTGGCAGAAATATAAACTTCTCTTTCATTTCCTTTAGGTACAACTTCCAAAAGGTCAATTTTATTAAAAACATTTATCGTAGGGGTATTAGTAGCCCCTAAATCTGAAAGAACCTTTTCTACAACCTTTATCTTTTCCTCCATACCTGGTGAAGTCACATCAATTACATGAAGCAATAAATCTGCATATTTAACCTCTTCTAACGTAGATTTAAAAGCCTCCACAAGGTCGTGAGGCAACTTTCTAATAAAACCTACAGTATCAATCAAAATTACTTCTCTCCCTGCAGGCAAAACAAGTCTCCGCGCAGTAGGATCAAGTGTCGCAAATAATTTATCTTCAACGTATACTTCTGCATTAGTTAAAGCATTAAGCAGCGTGGATTTGCCCGCATTTGTATACCCTACTATAGTTATCACAGGAATACGGTTTTTCTTACGCCTTCCCCTTTGTAAACTTCTGTGCCTTTCTATTTCTTCTATCTTCTTTTCTATCGCTTTTATTCTATTCTTTATATGCCTTCTATCTGTCTCTAATTTTGTCTCACCAGGACCCCTTGTACCTATTCCTCCACCTAATCTTGAAAGTTGTCCACCAAGACCTACGAGACGTGGCAGTCGATACTTCAATTGGGCTAATTCTACTTGTAACATTCCTTCTTTTGACTTTGCTCTTTTTGCAAATATATCAAGAATAAGATTTGTTCTATCAATAACTTTTACATTTAAAAAGTCTTCCATATTTTTAATTTGTGTACCAGTAAGTTCATCATTCACAATGACAAGGTCAACTTCTTGATTTTCAACAAAGAATTTTAATTCTTCCAGCTTGCCTTTACCAATATAGTGAGCTTTGTCAATTGTATTGCGCTTTTGTGTCATTAGTCCTACTACTTCAGCTCCAGCTGTTAAAGCAAGTTCTTTTAATTCTTCCATGCTTTCTTCATCTTCAGGTGTAGAAACAATTCCTACTAAAATAGCTCGTTCTATTTTTTTATCTCTGTTTAACTCTTCCATAACATCACCAACCTTGAAAAATGTGCTGTAAATATAAATATATCACAAATAAAGGAATTTATAAATAATGAAATAGGTAAATTAACAGCACTTTTTATAAAAAGGGTATTGAAATTTTCATTAACCTGTGATAATATATCAAATGTAGCAACTCGCCGAAGTGGTGGAATTGGCAGACGCGCTGGACTCAAAATCCAGTGGGGCTCACACCCCGTGTGGGTTCGACTCCCACCTTCGGCACCAATTGAAAATGAAGGATTAACCTCCTCGAGCAAATCCGGTGTGGCGGAGGAGGTTATTTTTATTTTACAGTAAAGCTTCGCAATCTATTTAATGCAGCAGCTACTTCCTGAAGTCTTGGCAATGCTAAATTGCCTGGATGCTTACCATAAAAAGAAGATACCACGTCCAGTCCTTTTTCGTATATATCCTTATATACCTTTTCTAATATTTCCTTAATACTGCTTTTTTCATCTACATATTTACTAGCAATATAGCGTATTATCTCCCCTATTGCATTTGTTTGACTTTTATCCACTAATTGTTCCACATAATCCAATTCAATCTCCTGGTATCCAAATCTAATAGTATCCTCATCTTTTGACTTTATCTTTTTGCCTTTTACCTCAAGCCCTTTTTTAAGAGGAATTCTTGGTTTTATAACTATAGGCTCATTATTTCCCTCAACTTCCCTATTTGTTTTAAATTCTTTTGCAATTTTCTTTGCCTCTTGTGTGACATCGTAGGGTCTGTAGTTGTGCATTTTAATTACGCAATTTGCAACATCAAAATAATCCCCACTGCCACCCATAACTAAAATCGTAGAAATGCCATTATCTTTATATAACTGTTTTACTCTATCAATAAAAGGAGTTATAGGTTCTTCTTTTTTTGCAATCAGTTTTTGCATCCTCGCATCCCTTATCATAAAATTAGTAGCTGAAGTATCTTCGTCCAAAAGCAGTAAGCTAGTGCCTATTTCTATCGCCTCAATAATATTTGCTGCTTGAGAAGTACTGCCACTGGCATTTTCGGTAGTAAACCTTGTGGTATCTACGTTATTTGGCAAATTATTTATAAAAGGACTTATGTCTACTTTTTCTATCCTTCTGCCATCCTCTGCTCTTATTTTTACTGCATCAGCTACAGTTATAACAAACTCTCTGCCATCACCTGGTATGTGATTGTATACCCCTTTTTGAATAGCTTGTAACAAGGTAGACTTGCCGTGATAACCACCACCCACAATAAGCGTAACTCCTTCGGGTATTCCCATCCCCGTTATCTCTCCTCGATTTGGAAGTTGAAACTTAACCCTCAAGCTATTCGGCGACTCAAAAGGTACTACATTACCATCTTTTAAAGGTCTATCACTTATGCCGCTTTCTCTAGGAAGAATCGCACCATCAGCCACAAAAGCCACAAGCCCTCTCTCTTTTAGTTGACTTCTAAGGTAATCTTGGTCTTCCAATGTCTCAACCCATAGCCATATCTCTTGTACGTTGAGGCTCTTTTTTAAAAGACTTTTCTCTACAATTTGAGGTAAAAATTCAAGAAATATTCTTTGGGCACCGCTACCATTTATTCGTCTACCAAAAGCAGGAAGTCCTATGCTCAATCTTGCTTCTACGTATTCTTTATTAACTACCATTGCACTTCTTTTAATTATTTGTTGACCACCTTTGTCTATGTAAATATCACCACTATGTCCTGTACCTTTTAAAGGAGGCAAACTTTTTATAACTTCAAAAACTGACCTTGTCAAAAAATCTTCTAAAGCAACTTGCCTTGAAGGATTGTTATACATGGAAAACTCAAAATCAGCCATATTTTGGGGCACTTTAACCCTTATCCTAGAAGGAGGTGCAAAAGGGTCTCCCTGAACATGGTCAATATACAGTATAAATTTTTCAAACTCATATTCTCCTTCAAGGTCTTTATAAGCTTTATACCCCTTTCCATCTATTTTATCAAGCTTTTTCTTAAGGTATTCTTTTGTCATCTGTAAACACTCCTTTGTTATAATTTCCAATTTTTTATTCTAATCTCCACTTTTATTAAAAATACATTCCTTTTACAAATTCATTTTGAAAATCTTCATGAGTTGATAGTTCTATATAGCTTATTTTACTTTGTAGATGTATAGCTCTTTCCAATTCTTTATCAGAAAGCAATGCCATTATCGCACCAACTCCAGCACTATTGCCTACTTGAAGAATTTTGCCTTGAAGTTCCTTTGGTAAAAGCCCAATTGCTATTGCACTCGCAGGAAGAATATAATTTCCAAATCCTCCTGCTAAAAAAACTTTTTTTATTTCATTTACATAAATGCTCATTTCTTTTATCATGATGTTAATGCCAGCAAGTATGGCACCTTTTGCCAGCTGTATTTGCCTTATATCTTTTTGCGTCACATATATTCCATTTTCTATTAAAAATGCCGGTTCATCTTTGTAAAGAGTTATCCTTTCTGCAATATCAACAGGTACATTTTTAACTTCTTCTTTAGACAAAAATCTGCCAGTAATATCAACAATGCCGTACTTCAAAAGTTCAGAAATAATATCTACAATACCGGAACCACATATTCCTTTAGCTTTTTTATTCCCTATTGTAGTATAAAAAGGTCTTTTACTAAAATCTACATGGTCTATAGCTCCTTCTACGCCATTTAGTCCAAAAGTTATTCCTGCTCCTTCAAAAGCAGGGCCTGCTGCTGCCGAAGAAGCAATAAGGTTATCTTTATTCCCCAATACCATTTCGCCGTTGGTTCCTATGTCTACAAGCAAACATAGTTCGTCAGATTGGTCAATTTTGTTTGCCAAAACCGCTGCTACAGTATCTGCTCCTACATAAGAAGATATAAGCGGTAATGTTATTACGTATCCTTCCTTGTTTATGTTTATGCCAATTTCTTTTGCTTTTACTTCTATCTTTGACGTAAAAGTCGGCACATACGGAGATACTGCTATATTCTTAGAAGATACATTTAAAAGAAAATGTATCATTGTAGGATTACCTACTGCTACAATTTCATGTATATCGCTTTTGTCTATAGAATTTTTTACACAAAGCTCTTCTACAATCTCATTTATTTTATTTATTAGAGCTGAATGCAACTGATATAATCCTTGAGAATTAGAAATACTATAAGTTATTCTCGTTATAACATCAGCCCCAAAAGTTCTCTGCGGATTTAAACATGAATACACATCTACTTCCTTACCTCCATCTAAGTCATACAAATAAGCAGCAATAGTAGTAGTTCCTATATCTAATGCTATACCATAGTTGTATTGTTTTGAAGCAGCTTTTTTAATAGAAATTATTTCATTTTTTCTAATAGTAATATTTACCTTATAATCATTTTCTTCTAAAACTTCAGGAAGATTACTTAAAAGCCCTAAAGGAATTTCTATTTCTCCACCCACAGCTTCTTTAATTCTTTTAACATAGTCTCCTTGGTCGTTTAAAGTTGGTCTTCTAATATCTACTGTAGAAGTTTTTATGCGAGGGTGTGACTCAATACTTAACAAATCATTTTCTTTCGTCAATATCTTTGCTTTTTGCTCTTCAGAAAGTACTTTGACCTCTAAATCCCTATCTATCTCAACAAAACACGCAAGCCGAACATTGTTTTTTATTTCTTTATCTGTCAAAAAGTATTTTTCATCATCAGAGATATCAAGTTTCTCATTTAATATAACTTTACACTGACCACAAATCCGACTACCACCACAAAAATTGTTAAGTTTTATTCCATTTCTTACAAGAATGTGAAACAAATTTTCTCCTTCACTTGCTTCAATAATTTTTGTATTACTACTAAAACGTACAGTCACTTTATATTTAGATTCACCAGGAACGTTTCTATAAATACAATTTTTGGATTCACAATCGTCACAGACTGATTTTTTTACAGGTCTTTTGACATTTTCTCCTACTCCACATACAAAAGACACTGTTTTTTGGGGTGTTATGATAAAACTGTGATTAATATTTACACCGATTTTTGAACTGTCCACAAGTTTACAAATCACAGCCTGATTTTTTATGTCCCACTTATTTCCTGGATAAAAAATATCTGTAACTTCTTTACCATACTTTTGCGCGTTTTCTCTTACCTCTTCCCAAAAATTATTCGTCAATATTTCAAGGAACACGCCTGCAATAACATCTAAAATCATTCCTTTTGTGTAATTACTTTCTGAAAAATAATCATTTACCTTTTTATCTATTCTATCTCCCAGTGTAATGATTGCTAAAATTATATATTCCGCTTCTTTCAAATTTTTTACTATATAATCCCCAAACAAATAATCTCCAGTTTTAAAGATTATTTTATTTTCTCTCTCATCAATATGAAAATTATCACATACTTGGTGAATCATTTTGTAATCTATTAAGCTCTGTACTTCGCCAGTTGCTTCCTTAATTAAATATTGATCCACATCAAAATTCATGTTTTTTAATTTTTCTAATGACAAGTCTTTTACTTTCTGCACAACATCTTTACTAAACATTTCCACACCTCATTAAATCCCATATTGTCATATCGTTTTGTTTATTATTATAAATTTCTATAGTAAAAATCGCAAATAAAAATTTATATAGAAAACCCTTACTTATCACAAAATGCAATTGACATTTAAGGGCTTTTCTCATACTATATAGTATAGTGTA
Source organism: Thermoanaerobacter uzonensis DSM 18761 (assembly GCF_900129115.1). Taxonomy (NCBI): domain Bacteria; kingdom Bacillati; phylum Bacillota; class Clostridia; order Thermoanaerobacterales; family Thermoanaerobacteraceae; genus Thermoanaerobacter; species Thermoanaerobacter uzonensis. The sequence continues at coordinate 12,473 of NZ_FQUR01000019.1, forward strand.
ATTAAAAATAGATTAGCAGTTTAAAATTTCTCTAAAAAATTTTTTTAAATTAAAGCAAACTTATTATTGAAATTTACAACAATATGTCTTATAATGAATTGAAATTATTTTTAAGGAAAGCAAAGCTCTGCAAAGCCTATACTTTGAATTACTTATTATCAAGGTTTTAGGCTTTTATTCTGAGCCAAAACTTATGAAAGAAGGTGTTATATGCGTTGAAAAAGTTAGATCAAACCCAAACTCCTTTATTTGATGCCTTAATGGAATATGTAAATAACAATACTATCCCTTTTCACGTGCCAGGCCATAAAAAAGGTGTGGGAATGGCAAAAAAGTTCTTAGACTTTGTTGGCAAAAATGTATTGTCAATGGATGTAACAGTGTTTCAGCAAGTAGACAGCTTGCACAAACCTACTGGACCAATTAAGTATGCCCAAGAATTAGCAGCAGAAGCTTTTGGTGCCGACGCTACCTTTTTCTCTATACACGGAACATCTGGTGCAATTCAAGCAATGATTTTAAGTGTAATGGGAGATGAAGAAAAAATTATCGTTCCTCGAAATATTCATAAATCTGTAACGTCAGGAATTATATTAAGTGGTGCTATACCTGTTTATATGCAACCAGAAATTGATAAAAATATCGGTGTTGCATTAAATGTCACCCCAGAAACAGTAGAAAGAGCGTTAAGAGATCATCCCGATGCAAAAGCTGTTTTAATAATAAACCCGACTTATTACGGAGTTTCTACGGATATAGTAAAAATTGCTGAAATTGTTCATGATTATGGCGCTATACTCATGGTGGATGAAGCTCACGGACCACACCTTAAATTTAACGAAAAATTGCCTATTTCAGCGATGGAAGCAGGAGCCGATATCTGTGCACAGAGCACCCATAAGATTATTGGCTCAATGACGCAGAGCTCGATGCTTCACGTTAAAGGCGATAGAATTGATATTAATAGAGTAAAACAAGTAATGAGTTTACTCCAGACAACAAGTCCTTCATATATATTGTTGGCTTCCTTAGATGTTGCAAGAATGCAAATGGCTACAGAAGGAAGAGAATTATTAGATAAAACAATAGAATTAGCAGAGTACGCTCGAAGAGAGATAAACAATATAAAAGGACTCTACTGTTTTGGTGAAGAAATTGTTGGCCGAGATGGTGCCTATGACTTTGACCCTACAAAAGTTACAATAACAGCTAAAGGTCTTGGAATAAGCGGCCACCAGTTAGAGAGAATATTGGCAGAAAGATATTATATACAACCTGAACTATCAGATATGTATAATGTTTTATGTGTATTTTCTATTGGTGATACAAAGGAAAAAGTCGATTATCTCTTAAGGGCTTTAAGAGAAATAAGCGATGAATTATACAATGAAAATATTGAAATAGCGAAACCTATAGATATACCAGAAATACCAGAACAAGTAGTATCACCAAGATATGCTTTTGGCTCCTCCACTCTTGCTCTACCTCTAAGAGAAAGTGTAGGGCAAATAAGTGCCGAGTTTTTGATGGCTTATCCTCCAGGTATTCCAGTGCTTTGCCCGGGGGAAAGAATAACATTAGAAATTATAGAATATGTAGATAAAATGAAAGAAGCTAACTTAAGCATACAAGGCACCGAAGACCCGGAAGTAAATTATATAAAAGTAGTAAATGACCGGCAAGTTTTAAACGTGATAGCATAATGTTTTACTAAAAAAGGAGTATCTCTAACAAAAGATACTCCTTTCAGACTGTAGACAAACTTTCGTAAAGGAGATATTTTGCATAAGGAGTGACTTGTTACAAAGCGGCAGCAAAACTTAGCAAGACCGAGGGTGGAGGCAGGGCCGAAGCCAAGGATGGCGGAGGCGGGCACCTTAAGGCATGGATGCCGATTGTGCCCGGTACCCTGCCGGAACCTGAAGGTCGAGCTTTAGTTTTGTCGCTTTGGAACATCGGAGCGACGATGCAAAATATCTCCTTTGAATATTTTTTTACTTTGTCAACAAACTGAAAGGAGTATCTCTAACAAAAGATACTCCTTTTTAATACCTATTTTAAATATTTTAACAATTTTTCAACTAAATGCTCTTTTGGCATAAAGCCAATCACCTTATCTACCATTTTGCCTTCTACAAAAACTCCCATCGTAGGAATGCTCATAATTCGATACTTAGAAGCAATTACAGGATTTTCATCCACATCCAGTTTTGCCACTTTCATCTTATCAGCGTATTCTTCCGCAAACTCCTCTAACACTGGTGCCATCATTAAACAGGGTCTACACCATTTAGCCCAAAAATCTACTAAAACAGGTTTATCAGAATTGTATACTTCCTCTGCAAAAGTCTCATCTGTGACATTTACTGGTTTCATTTGTGTATATCCTCCTTCTACTTGCTTTTGTACATTTTCATTTATTGAGAAATTGATTTATAATACTCTTCAATTTCGTCATATGTCATAGCCCCATTGCTAATTGCCCTTATGACCCCGTTTTTATCTATAAAATAAGACATAGGTATAAATTGAACCTGATAATCGTAAATAGTACTTAAGTCAGTATCCAGTAGCACAGTAAATTCATATCCTTTCCCTTCTAAATACTGCTTTACTTTTGATGGGCTTTCACCCAAGTCTATCGCAAGTAAAACCGTATCATCTTTATGGCCTTTTATAAACTGATTTAAAGCTGGCATTTCAATTTTGCAATAAGGACAAGTTGTTGCCCAAAAGTTTAGTATAACTTTTTTTCCTCTTAAGCTCGACAAGGTCACAGTATTGCCATCTAAATCTTTTAGCGTAAAATCTGGTGCTATATCTCCTACTTGATTCCCTATCTTAGGCTCACTTTGCTCAGTTTTATTTGCATTTGAACTTGTATTTTGATCTTCATTATTGCTATGAGTATTATTTTCTGCCACTTGAGAAGGGGAAGGTTGAGCACTTTTTGTGTAATTATTTAAGACGAAAATAAGTGCCCCTATAACTATCACAGCAATTATCGTAAAAATTAGACTTTTATTTTTCACACTAACCACCTCTTAATAAAAATATCCACTTATCTTGATTAGCATGTTAAAATATAAAAGAACTCCAAATATTATGAGAATAACCCCACTTATTACCTCAATATAAGGCAATATTTTGTTAATCCTTTTATACATACTTTTAAACTTGTCAATCAATAAGGCTGTAACTATAAAAGGTATGCCAAGTCCCATAGAATATGCAAAAAGCAATATCACGCCTACACTTAAAGTACTGACCGACCCAGCATACAACAATATCGAAGCGAGAATTGGACCTACACAAGGTGTCCATCCTGCTGCAAAAGTTATACCCAGTACTAATGACCCTATATAACCGGTCTGGACCTTTTCCATATTTATTAATTTGACTTCTTTATTTAAAAATAGTGGTCTAAAAATCCCAGTCATTTGAAGTCCAAAAAGCACAATTATTATCCCACTTACTTTCCTAAAAATGTCTTTATAGGCTAAAAAAAGCTTCCCTAGTTGGCTTGCAGTCGCCCCCATTAAAACAAACACTATGCTAAATCCCAAAACAAAAAGAAGCAAATTTATTAAATTATTCTTTTTATTTCCAAAAATATATGACACATAAGCGGGAATTAAAGGCAAAACACAGGGTGATAAAAAAGAAACAATTCCTGCTAAAAATGCAGTGTAAATTGGCACATCTACACCTCCCTCCCCTATAGGGTATAACTATTAAATATTATATTACAATTTCACCCACAGTACAACAAGGTACAAATATAATTACTTTTAGCTTTGTTTTCTAGCATCTATAACCATTTTCACCTTTCCAGTTATCTTATCAATCTGAAGCGTGCCTGTAAAATGTACCTCGTATTTTACATTTCTAAGCTTTTTTTACTCAAAAACTGGTCAAGTTGTCTCTTGATTTCTTCTTCAACATCTTCACCGGCATTAGGTAGTTTGACACAGTTCAATATAAGGCTTTCATCACTATCAAGGTCATCAATAATACGCTTAATGCTATATTCCATTATTTTTTCACGAGGCCATTCATTATGGTTATATAATTTAAATCCCTTCATCATCACCTTTATCATAGCTTACCTCTCCTTTAAAGTAGCACTTTTTATAATCTATTTTTCCCTGACAATTATATTATATCTCAATTGCAAAATCTTGCTAAATAAAAAAATAGGCTTTCGCCTATTAAACAATTATTTCTATTTCTTTTAAATCTTCATCGGGTATAAGTGAAGCAGCCTCTTTATCAATTATTATAGTTACATCAGGATGTAAAGCTAAAACAGTAGCAGGCACTTTAGTAGTCAATTGTCCTTTTATAGTTTCTTTTATTGCCTCTGCTTTATTCTTTCCAGAAGCCAAAAGGACAATTTTCTTTGCTTTCATGATACTTCCAAGTCCCATAGTAATCGCCTTTCTTGGTACTTCCTCTGCGCTTTTAAAAAATCTCTTATTAGCATTTATTGTATCTTCTGTCAAAGTAACTACATGAGTTTTAGTCTCTATGCTTTCCTCCGGCTCATTAAATCCTATATGTCCATTGACACCAATACCTAATATTTGCAAGTCAATCCCACCTGCTTTTTCTATTTCTTCATCATATTTTCTACACTCTTCTTCTAAATCCTCGGCTATGCCATTTGGAATATGAACATTTTCTTTTTTAATGTTAATGTGATTGAAAAAATTGTGGAACATAAAATAATGATAGCTTTGAGGATGGTCTGGAGATAAACCAATGTATTCGTCTAAATTAAAAGTAATGACATTAGAAAAATCTATTTCCCCTCTTTTATACACCTCAATTAAATGTTTATACATCCCCAGAGGCGTAGAACCTGTAGCAAGCCCTAAAACCGTATTAGGCTTTTCTTTGATTTGCTTTTTCACAATTTCTGCTGCCTTTTTACTCATTTCGTCATAATTTACAGTTATAATTACTTTCATCTTATGGCCTCCTTATAGTAAAATTAAATTATTTGTATTTAAAAGCACATCGGCTACCGCTCCAATAGCAGAAGCATCTTCACCAAGTTGAGCTACTTTAATGTCAAAATCAAAAGGCACAATCCTTTTCACTTTCTCCTTTAACTCCTGGCGTATATCAATTTCATAGTTTAGGATGTCTCCTCCAATTATTATTGCTTCTGGGTTTAAAATACTTACAATATTGGCAATACCCATGCTTAAATTTTTAATAAATTGAGATACAGCTTGTACACAAGCAGGATTTTGTTTTTTATATTCTTTTACTACACCCTCCATAGTTTTTACATAAGACAAACTTTTAGAAACTGATTCAACTAAAGAAGACAAAGAAGCCTTTCTTTCAAAATAACCATAATCCTCGTAAGAATAAACTCTTTCAAAAGCATCCTCTCCTATGGCCATGTACCCTACTTCCCCTGCAGCGTAACTATTGCCTCGTAATAAAGTACCATTTACATATATTCCCGAGCCTATACCATTTCCTATGTTTATAAGCACAAAATTCTCTATTTCACGGCAACAACCAATCCATCTCTCTCCTAATGCGGCATAATTTACACTATTGTCTAGGTAGATATTATAATTAAAAATTTCACTCAACCTTTTCTTTAAATCAAAATTACTCCATTTCAATCCTGGTGCATCAACAATTCCTTTTTGTATATCTGTGATTCCTGGAAGACCAATACCAATTCCTATTATATTTTTATCTTCCTCAGTAAGTTCTTTTATCCCTTTCACAATTCCATTAAAAGCCTGTTCTTTAATGCCAGTTTCCCATTTTATCTTTTTTAAAATTTTCCCCTCTAAATTAGTCAGAATTCCTATCGAATTTGTAGATTCAACGCTTATCCCTATAACAAATCTAGCATCAGGATTAAAAGAAAGCTGTATAGGCTTTCTCCCTACTGTACCTTTTTCTCCGTAACCATTTTCTATTACCAAACCTTCTTCAATCAACTCATCTACAATGGCAGAAATAGTAGATTTGCTCATTTTTAAAACTTTAGAAACCTCTATTCTCGATATGGGTTGCATCTTTTTAATAACATCTAAAACATTGGCTTTATTGATATTTTTAATTAACCCTGAAGTGCCTTTAGTATAGTCTTTCAATATCTCGCCTCCATTAGTTCATTATCTGAACTAATTATCTAAAAAAATTAGTTCGATATCCGAACATTTCCTTGTAATTATTATACCATAATAATTTGAAAAATGTAAATAATAAATTTTGAGACTACAAATATATAAGGAAGGTGCCTTATAATGAATAAAAAAATGAAATGCATTGCAATAATTATTTTAATACTTTTTGTAGCCTTTGCTGGATTAGAATTAAAAACTTATAATTATGAAAGCAAAACTCCTGTTAAAAAACTTTATCCAGTTCCTCAAATTTATCAAAAAGTATTAGTTTTTGCACCTCACCCTGACGATGAAACATTGGCTTCAGCTGGCCTTATTCAAGACACTATAAGATATGGTGGTGAGGTAAAAGTCGTAATAATGACTAATGGAGATTCCTTTAAAAGGGCAATTATTGAAAATTATGACCTTCCTTTCCCCACACCTCATGATTTTTTGCATCTTGGATACGATAGACAAAAAGAGACTCTTTTCGCTTTAAAATACTTAGGAGTAAAAGAGAAAAACATTATTTTTTTAGGATATCCTGATAAAGGTTTAGCTCCTCTTTGGTGGAAATATTGGAATGTACCTTATAAAAGCTTTGGTACTAAGACAACAATAAGCCCCTATGATAATTCATACACTCTGAAAGTAGAATACAAAGGAGAAAACATAATAAAAGATTTAACAAAAATTATAAAAGAATATAACCCTACGCTTATTGTATATCCTCATCCAAATGAGCTTCATCCCGACCATTGGGCAACAAATAGTTTTGTAAAATATGCTCTATATTTGCTAGAAAAAGAAAATATACCGCAATTTTTATACATAGTTCATCGCACAGACTGGCCACTGCCTTTTGGAAAACACCCTCAATTAAATCTAAATCCTCCTCAAAATCTTTTGAAGACAGGAACAGAGTGGCATTTATACCCTCTTGCAAAAACCGATATAGACAAAAAGGGAGAAGCAATAATGATGTATAAAACTCAGATAAAAGTGATGAAAGACTTTTTATTGGCTTTTGACAGAAAAACAGAGCTGTATGGATTTTATGAAGACGGTATATTGAAAAAATACAATAAAAACCGTAAATTTGATGATTATAAAGTGATAATAGATCCAGAATATGATAATTTTAGAGATTATGAAAATGGAAGTGTTGATATAACAGGAGTATATGCATACATGCAAAACAATAATTTACACGTAGCTATAAAATGTAGACAACCTGCAAAGCCACTTTATGAATACAACTTATATGGTATACTATTTAAAGGTCATAAAGAAATTACAAGAATAAATGTAAAAGTTACAAATGGAAAATTAGTCAATAGAAAAGGAGATGTCAATATAAAAAATAGAATAGTTCATATCACTATTCCTGTAAATATAGACTTTGATGCAATATATTTATGTGCTACCACTACTTCTAATAAATATCTTATTGACAAAACAGCGTGGAGACTTTTGAAAAAAGAAAAATAATCAATATCCTATTAACTTGTAGCCATTTACTAAAATTTTATTTGCAGAACTCATTTTGTAAATTACATCAATTTTTTCCTTTGAAATTGGTTTCACCAATAAAGCTACATTGCCTTCATTTAAAATATTTCCAGACTCCACCATCATATTGTCTTTTATTTTTACATTCTCCAATATAGCGTTTATTCCAATGTAACAATTATCACCAATGTAAGAGTTAAATATTATAGTTTTTATATTAATATTACAGCAATTCCCAATATAGCATTCTCCCTTTATTATTGCTCCATTGGAAATAATAGCATTTTTCCCTATTTCAATTTTTGAAGCCCCTATTGTATTTATATTAACTCCATCATAAATACTTGCACCATCATTAATAACAATTTTACCCACTTTGTAATTTTCATCAACTTCATCTGCTCTAATGACAACATTAGGTCCTATGTAGACATTTTCTCCTACTACAATATTGCCAATTAAAATCGCTGTGTTATCTATGTAAGCTGTATGAGCAATTTGAGGAAAATTCCCAAATATATCTTCCCTAATCATAATTTCCACCTCATATAACCTAACATTTATATCAGGTTATAATACTTGTTTACATTATATCACAAAAAAAGTAAATATACAACGAAAAAATGAAATTAGCTTTTTTGGGTTAGTTGTATAATTAAATGCAACAGATAAAAGAATAGAAACCATAGTGAAAATCGTGTATGATATAGGTGTCAACTAAGCATCATACAAGGAGGATTTTCACTATGGTTCATAATAATGATACCACAAAAAAGCGCTCTTTTAAACACTTAAGTAGCTATGAACGAGGAGAGATCTATGCATTACTCAAAGAAGGAAGAAGTATTCGGTATATTGCTAAAAAACTTAATCGATCTCCAAGCACTATAAGCCGTGAAATTAAACGTGGAACTACTACACAACTTAGAAGTGATTTATCTTCTTATACAAGCTATTTTCCTGAAACCGGTCAAGCTATCTACGAATAAAATCGTTCAAATTGCGGAGCTAAATTTAAAGTAGCTAAAGCAGAAGATTTCTTGAAATATGCTGAAAATAAAATATTAAATGAAAAATGGTCACCAGATGCAGTTGTAGGCTATTGTAAAAAAGACCCAAGCTGGAATAATAAAACCATTGTTTGTACTAAAACACTGTACAACTATATAGATAGAGGATTATTAAAAGTTAAAAACATTGATTTACCTTTAAAACTACGTTTAAAACCAAGGGTGGGTGTCATTTCTCAAATTAATTTAGCCCAAAAAACGCATAGTGTAAAATTATCGTAGGATTTTTTAAGTAAAAAAAAACAAGAGACAACCCCTGTGATAAAATAGATTATGGAAAACAAAACAATACAGAAAGGGGTGTCTCTTGTGAAAAAAAATATCTTTGAGGATATTATACTACAAAATGCTCTAAATTTCACTAGAGAAGTGGTAGACATTTTTGACGATTTATTAAACAAAGGAATGAATATTACAGAGCTTGCAGCAAGGATAAAGGAACTGACGGACAAACTAGGTAGAGAGGCAATAGAAGCAATTATTGAAGAGTTAGATAAAATAATAAAAGAAGACAAGAGAAGGAAAGAAAAATGGGTAGTAGAGAGGAAAGATAAAAAGAGATTAACGACAATCCTTGGGGATATAGAATATGAGAGGACATATTACAAATCCAGAGAGGATGGAAGATATACATACTTGGTAGATGATGCATTAGAGATAGGGCGGCACGATAGGATAGAAAAAGGTGTAAAAATAAAGTTAGTAGAAAATGCAATAGAAGAATCATATGAAATAAGCAGTAAAAAAGCATGTCCAGAGGAGCTAAGTAAACAGACGGTATTAAATGCAATAAGGGAAATAGGGGAAGTAGAGGTAAAGAGAGAAATAAAAGAGAAGAAAGAAGTAAGGGTATTATACATAGAGGCAGACGAAGACCATGTGCCATTGCAAGATGGCAGCAATGAAACACCGCGATTGATATACATACATGAAGGTAAAGAAGAGAAAAATGGTAGAAATGTACTGAGGAATGTGCATTACAAGGCATACGTAGGAGAGAAAGCTGAAGACATATGGATAGATGTAGCAAATTACATAGAAGAAAATTACAAGGAAGAGAAGATAGAAAAGATATACATAGCAGGAGATGGAGCACCGTGGATAAAAGAGGGATTAGAGTGGATAGTAAAATCAAGGTTTGTGTTAGACAGATATCATTTAAACAAATACGTATTAAAAGCAACATCAAAAGAGCCAAAGTATAGAGATAAGATATGGAGAGCAATAAATGAAGGGGATAAAGAAGGAGTAAAGAAGGTATTGGATGAGTTAATAAAGGCAGCAGAGGAAGAGAGAGAAAAAGAGAAGGTAAAAGAGGCCAAGAGGTACATACTAAATAATTGGGAAGGAGTAGAGATATACAGTAAAGACAAAGATGTAATAGGGTGCAGTGCAGAAGGGCATATAAGTCATGTATTTTCTTCTAGATTAAGTAGGAATCCATTGGGATGGAGTAGAGAAGGATTAAAGTTAATGGCGAAATTAAGAGTATTCAGCAAGAATGGAGGAGATCTAAGAGAAATAGAATGGGGTAAGAGAGAGAATATAAATGCAGAAAGTTACAAATTAACGAAGAAGCAAATAAAAGAGGCGGTAAGGAGAATTAAAACGTCTACAAATGAAAAGATAAATAATATTACAGTTTTGAATATAGGGAAAGTAACGCCAATATATAGGATTTTAAGAGCAATAAAATACGCGCAAGTCATATAAAGAACATGATAAGACGAAGCCCTGAATTAAGTAAGTTACAGGGGTTGTCTTAAAAATATCCTACAGTATCTTGACACTATCATATCTCACCCAGCTATTGACAAAAAAATTTTCGTGAGTTAATATTTTTATATACAAAATATTTTATATTGAAAATTTTTGGGGTGAAACTTTATGAACAAGGATTGCGATAGTAAGCTTTTATATGATTTGTTGCGTGCAATTAGACAAAAACTCAACAACCAATTGAGAGCAAACAACCTCTCTGAATTTCAAAAAGACCTTACAATTGGAGAACAACAAGTAATAATGGTTTTAAGTGAGAATAAAAATGCTCCAATATACATGAAAGATATTGCCTCAGAACTAGATATTTCTCCCAGTACCCTTACAAATATAGTAGATAAACTTGTAGAAAAAGGTTTAGTTCAAAGGGACTTTGATTTAGAAGATAGAAGAAAAATACAAATTTCTTTAACAAAAAAAGGAGAAGATATATATAAACATTTAGTAGACTTTAGAATGAAAGTTTTACAGCCAATTTTTGAAAAACTCTCTCCCCAAGAAATAGAAACATTAAAAAGCATATTGCAAAAAATTAAAGAAGAACTATAATTTTGAAGGTGGTGCTTTATGAAAAACAGTGTAAAAACGTTTTTAATAGTCTTAGTCATCTTAGCAATTGTGGCTTCTACCGTTTATGCAATCTCTATAAAAAACAAAAACTCTGCTTCCACTGTAGAGGTAAATGCTGCTAAAGTTGAAAAAGGTGATATAGTTTCTTTATTCTCTACCACAGGAGTAGTAGAATCAAAGTCCAAACAAGAATATTACATATTATCTCCCACTAAAGTTTTAAAAGTCTATGTATCCGTTGGAGATAATGTAAAAAAAGGAGATAAACTTCTAGAATTAGAAACACAAGATTTATCTATACAATATCAAATTGCACAAAAACAACTGGAAATAGCGCAAATGCAACTGGATGCATTAAAAAAATTAAAAGAAAAACAGTCACAACAATCCCAAGTCGCAGCTCAAATTCCCAATACCTCTTTGCCACAACAACTCCCTTCGGGAGAAAGTACAGTACAACAACCCTCCATTTCTCAGATACAAACTTCTTCTCTTAGCCTTGAGGACCAAATAAAACTCCAACAAAAACAAGTAGAAATTGCAGAATTAAATCTCAAAAATATAAAGCAAAATATGTATAAACAGCAAAAATATGTTATTGCTGAATTTGATGGGACAGTAACAATAGTAAATGCCAAAGATAATAGCTATTTTACCTCCTCTCAATTTCCTGCAATTGCAGTAGAAGATTTAAACAACTTGCAAATTGCACTTGATGTAAACCCTTATGATGCGGTAAATTTAAAAGAAGGGCAAAAAGCCTACATACATTTTGCAGATAAAACTTTTGAAGGAGTAGTCAGCAAAGTGAGTCCTACTGCAACAAAAGTAATTACTCAAACAGGAGGAGATAATGTAGTAAAAGTCTATGTGGACCTTTTAAACAATGATGGCACAATAAAGCCCGGTTTTAACGTGGATGTTGATATAAAAATTGGCGAAAAGAAAGATACAATAAAAGTTCCATCAGAAGCAATCGTAAGCGATAAAAATGGCAATGAATTTGTGTATGTAGTAGAAAATGGCATAGCTAAACAAAAGAAAGTAAAAACCGGTCTCGCTTCTGATTTAGAGACAGAAATCATAAGTGGAATAAATGTTGGTGAAAAAGTCATACTAAACCCCACCAGTTCTATCGAAGATGGCACAAAAGTTAGCGTAAAGGGCGGGAAGGACTGATGATTGAGCTAAGCAATGTAAAAAAAGTGTACAATCTTGGAAAGATACAAGTTGATGCATTAAAAGGCGTATCTTTAAAAATAGATAAAGGTGAATATGTAGCAATTGTCGGTCCTTCTGGCTCTGGCAAATCCACTTTAATGAACATTATAGGCCTTTTAGATAAACCTACATCTGGAAGTTATAAACTCAATGGAACTGAAGTATCAACCCTAAGCGATGACCAGTTAGCTTATTTGAGAAATCGTCAGATAGGATTTGTCTTTCAATCTTTTAACCTTTTGAGCAAATTGAACGCACTGGCAAATGTAGAACTACCAATGTTGTACGCCAAAATACCATCAAAAGAACGAAGGCAAAGAGCCCTAAGAGCTTTAGAAATAGTGGGATTAAGTGAAAGAATACACCACAAACCTAATGAGCTATCGGGAGGGCAGCAGCAAAGAGTTGCTATTGCCCGTGCTATTGTGATGAATCCTTCTTTTTTGCTAGCAGACGAACCAACAGGAAATCTTGACACAGCTTCTAGCATTGAAATAATGAAAATCTTTTATCAACTCAATGAATCGGGTACTACAATAGTAATGGTTACACATGAGCAAGATATTGCAAATCATGCAAAAAGGATAGTCCGCTTAAGAGATGGAAATATTATAGAAGATACGCTTGTTCCAAACAGAATAACTTATTAGCAGGTGATAAATATGTATATTTGGGAAGCAGTAAAAGTGGCAATTGACAGCATATTGAGTAACAAATTGAGAGCTTTTTTAACGATGTTGGGAATTATAATAGGCATTGCTTCAGTTATAACAATTGTCTCTTTAGGAGCAGGTGGCCAAAAGGCTATATTAGGTGAATTTGAAAAAATTGGTGTAAATGTGTTTTCTATTAAAACAAGAAATGACGTAGAAATTAGAGATAACGATAGATTAGCTATTAGAGATGTAGAAATGATTAGAAAAAGATTGTCTTCTGTAAAATACGCTGCGCCAATTGCAGAAAAAATGGGACTTGCCAAAACAGACAAAGTTACTAAAAGAGCCCTTTTTATAGCTACAGATTTTGATTATGGAAATGTTTCTAACTTAAAAGTAATCTATGGACGATTTTTAAATGAAAAAGATATTCTTTTAGGAAGAAACGTAATACTTATCGATAAAGACTCAGCTAAAGAACTTTTTGGCTATGAAGATTGCGTAGGAAAAAGCATCAAAATAGGCAGCTATTCCTCCTTTGATACAGCAAAGATAATTGGCGTCATTGACAGTGGAAATTTAAAAAGCTTAGGCGGGTCAATAGCTGATCAAATACCTGTAATAGCTGCAATTCCAATAACTTACGCACAAAAAATTTTTCCAGACGTTAATATCTCGCAAATTTACGTAATGACCTATAACCAAAACCAATTAGATGAAACATCCTCCCAAGCCGTGCGTTTGATAGAATCATTACATCACAACAAAAACAAATACAAGACAGAAAACCTCATAAGTTTTTTAGAAGAATTTAATAGGATATTAGGAATATTTACAGCTGTCATAGGTGCCATTGCGGGTATTTCTCTTTTAGTCGGTGGAATAGGGATTATGAATATAATGCTTGTATCTGTAACGGAGCGCACAAGAGAAATAGGAATAAGAAAAGCAATAGGAGCAAGACAAAAGGACATATTGACACAGTTTTTGATTGAAGCAGTTACAATTTCTCTTATAGGTGGAGCAATAGGTATTTTCCTAGGGTATATTTTAGCAAATATAGTCGGGCCCTTTATTGATATAACTCCAGTCTTTTCAATAAATACAATATTAATCGCTTTTCTCTTCTCAACAGCAGTAGGGATATTCTTTGGAATCTATCCCGCACAAAAAGCCGCCAAATTAGACCCAATTGTAGCATTACGATATGAATAAAAGCAAGAGGAATAACCTCCTCTTGCTTTTTCACTCCATCAAATCCCTTAAAAACATATTAAGTCTCTTTTCCTTGCCAATAGTTGAAGAGTTCCCATGACCAGGGTATATTATAACATCATCTTCTAAAACTAAAAGTTTATTTTTTATAGAATCCATTAAAGTAGAAAAATCTCCTCCTGGAAAATCGTATCTTCCTATAGAGCCTTTAAATAGGATATCGCCGGTAAAACATACATTATTAATTTTAAAACACACCCCTCCTTTTGTGTGCCCTGGGGTGTATATAACTTCTACGCTGTATTTTCCAAAAGTTAAAGTATCACCGTCACTTAATAAAATATCTGCAGGATTGCATAGTATTTTTTTATAGACCATTTCAGATAAGTTTAAACTGGGGTCTAAAAGCATAGGAGCATCTTCTTGTGAAATAGCAACTTTTGCATTAGTTAGTTTTTTCAGCTCTTCTACTCCACCTATGTGATCAAAATGCCCGTGTGTAAGCAAAATATATTTTACATTTAAATTGTTAATAATAATATACTCTTGTATTTCAGATGAATATTCCCCTGGATCTATTGCAATTGCTTCCATGTTTTCTTCGTCAGAAACAATATAGCAATTGGCTCCATAAAGTCCTACCACATACCTTTGTATTTTCATAAACTCACTCCTAAAATATTTTTTTAGAATCAATAAGGATTGTAACAGGTCCGTCATTTTCAATTAATACTTTCATCATGGCCTGAAATTTACCTGTTTTGACATTTACACCTCTATTTTCTATCTCTTTGACTAATAAATTAAAATACTTCAAAGCCTCTTCTGGTTTTTGAGCCATCATGAAATTAGGCCTTCTGCCTTTTCTCACATCCCCCAACAAAGTAAATTGAGAAACGAGGAGTATTTCCCCTTCTACCTCCAAAAGAGATAAATTCATTTTTCCTTCTTCATCTTCAAAAACACGCAAATTTACTATTTTATCCGCCATATAGGCTACGTCTTCTTCTGTATCATCAACAGATATGCCAACCAAAACAACAAATCCTTTTCCTATTGAACTTATTAATTCACCATCTACACTAACTTCTCCATGAGTCACCCGTTGAACAACAGCTCTCAAAAAAATCACCTCTATGCACTTAATCTGTAGACGTCCATTACTCCTTCCAAAGCTTTTAATTTATTCATAACTTTTTCTAGTTGCTCTTTTGAAGTAATCTCTAAAGTTAAATTTATAATTGCAATACTGTCTTTTGTTGTTCTTGCATTGACAGCTTTTACAGCAATTTTTACATCTGCAAGAACACTTGTAACTTCTGTCAAAAGTCCAAATCTATCACTGGCCATAATCTGTATATCAGCTTGATAAGCGATGTTTTTACCTTGCTCCCACTCTACTTCTACAATCTTGTTCCTATCGAAAAGATATTCTTTTATATTGGGACAATCTTTTCTGTGAATAGAAATACCTCTTCCTTTAGTTACGTAACCTATTATTTCATCCCCCGGAACAGGTGAACAACATTTTGCAAACCTTACCATTACATTGTCTGCCCCTTTAACAATGACTCCTGTTCCACCTGTTTTCTCTTTTTTCTTTCCAACCTTATCAGTTGGAACAGACTTTAAACCTATTTCTTTCTGAGATTTTTTGATTTCTTCCTTAATTCTCGGTATTACCTGATTTAGAGTTAACCCTCCATATCCGATTGTTGCATATAAATCCTCCATTGTGTGAATATTGAGTTTTTTAAGCACCTCATCCCATATTTCACTCTTTATCATGGCAGGCTGTATACCATGACGCCTTAACTCTCTTTCTAACATTTCCTCGCCGCGAGCGATGTTTTCTTCTCTTTTTTCTTTTTTAAACCACTGTCTGATTTTATTTCTCGCTTGAGAGCTTTTGACAATCTGGAGCCAGTCTCTACTTGGACCTCTGTCTTTATTTGGACTTACCAATATTTCTACAATATCGCCGTTTTTCAATTGATAATTTATAGGGACTATTTTACCGTTTACTTTAGCACCGTTCAAACGATGACCTATTTCAGTGTGTATGCTGTACGCAAAGTCAATAGGAGTAGACCCCGCCGGCAGATTTATTACATCCCCTTTAGGGGTAAAGACAAAAACCTCATCTGTAAAAAGATCAATTTTTAAAGTTTCCATAAATTCTTTTGCATCTTTTAACTCTTTCTGCCACTCTAAAAGCTGCCTAAGCCAAGAAAGCTTTTGGTCAAACTCGTCTTCTGTGGTCTTACCCTCTTTATATTTCCAATGGGCTGCAATACCGTATTCTGCTGTTTTGTGCATCTCCCATGTTCTTATTTGTATTTCAAAAGGTTCTCCTTTAGGACCTATTACTGTAGTGTGAAGGGATTGATACATGTTAGGCTTAGGCATTGCAATGTAATCCTTAAATCTGCCAGGAATTGGCTTCCATAAAGTATGAACAATTCCTAATACACCATAACAGTCTTTTACAGTGTTAACAATTATCCTCACTGCTAACAAATCGTAAATTTGCTCGAAAGTTTTATTTTGCGTTTTCATCTTTTTGTATATACTGTAAAAATGTTTAGGTCGCCCATCTACTTCTGCTTGTATTCCCATTTCTTTTAATTTCTCTTTAATGGCAGTTATAATATTTTGTATAAACTCTTCTCTTTCTTTTCTTTTTGCAGCAACCTTTTCTACGAGGTCATAATACTCCTCCGGATGCAAATATCTCAAACACAAATCTTCTAATTCCCATTTTATCTTAGATATTCCTAGGCGATGAGCAATAGGAGCATAAATCTCTAAAGTTTCTTCCGCTTTTTCTTTTTGTTTGTCAGGAGGTAAATATTTGAGAGTTCTCATGTTGTGAAGCCTGTCTGCCAGTTTTATGAGTATCACTCTTATGTCTTTTGCCATTGCTATAAGCATTTTTCTCATGTTTTCAGCTTGCTGCTCTACCTTGCTTTTGTATTCTATTTTTCCTAACTTTGTAACTCCGTCAACCAAATCAGCAATTTCTTTCCCAAAAATTTCCAATAACTGGCCGTAATTCACATCTGTGTCTTCTAATACGTCATGTAAAAGACCTGCTGCAATAGTTGTAATATCTAACTCCAAATCGGCCAAAATATATGCAACTTCTATGGGATGAACAATATATGGCTCTCCCGAGTTTCTCATTTGGCCCTCATGGGCATTTACAGCAAAGTTATAAGCTTTGTATATTAACTCTAAATTTGCATCATCACCCATGTATTTTTTTATCCTATTTATCACTTTGTCCAACATAATTATCACACCTTATAATTAAAGTGGCTTAAAGCCACTTTTGATTAAAACTTTATTAATGAAATTATATCATATCCGTCAAGCTTTTTTCTACCATCTAAAAAAGTTAATTCAGTCAAGAAAATAATAGAGTCTACTATTCCTCCTAATTTTTCCACCAGTTTTGCAGAAGCGTAAATTGTACCACCTGTCGCTAGTAAATCATCAACTATTACAACTCTTTGTCCCTCTAAAACAGCATCTTTGTGTATTTCAAGTGAATCTGTCCCATATTCTAGTTCATACTCATAGCTTAACGTTTCTGCAGGTAGTTTTCCAGGTTTCCTGACAGGGACAAATCCTACTCCCAATCTATAAGCTAGTGGGGCTCCAAACAAAAATCCTCTTGCTTCTGGTGCTGCAATAAGGTCAAATTTTCTACCCTCTAAAGCCTTAGCCAGCATTTCTACGGAATAATTGAAAGCTTGCGCATCTTTTAAAACAGGTGTAATATCTTTGAATTTTATTCCTTTTTTAGGGAAGTCAGGTATTTCTCTAATCATCATTTTGATTTCTTCCAGCGTCATTACAAAAACCTCCTTAAATTTTCTGGCTGACAATGAACTTGGCAAATTCAATAAACTCTTTTTTAGCTAAGAGTATCTGTTGCATTATCCGAGCTTGTTCAATATTAACCTTTTGTGACACAGAATTTTTGCTTAACATAAAAATATTATCACGTTCTTTTACATTTATCAATCCTATTTCTTTCATTGCTTTTATGCAAAATGAAAATTTTATTGGATTTAAATTCAGTTGTGGATGCAAATGTTCTTTAAATAAAATGTTGTTTCCTTCTTCTATAAATTTGTAAAGTTTAATAAAGTCCTTCCTTTGAGGAAAAATTTCGTCAAAGGATTTTAAATTATAATATATATCTGCTTCTTTAAAAACTAAATGAATCCTCTTTCCTTGTGAATGAGAAAGAATGTGATAAAAGATTTCTTTTTTAAAGGGTATATCATAAATAATTATATCATCGTAGTATTTTAATGATTTTAAAGAATTAGGGAAAAATAGTATACCATTTTCCTTTTCACAATCTCCATTACATAATGAAAAATCCAAAAACTTTTCCTTTTTAAGATATCTAAGTAATGACCTAAGTTCTATAATTGTATTTACTATGACAACTGTTTTGCTTTCTCCTTTAAAAAGTTTCAGCACATATTCCCACTTGTTATTAATTCCTCTTTGGTCAATTATATAATCAACTTTTTTGTCTATCTCTTTTTTCTCAGGCTGATACTCTACCATGATTTTGCTCAAGTTTTTATAGTAGGAAAACAAAGGCAACTTAATTCTTAAATCTTTTACATTTATCACTACTGCCTCTATACCGTTCCAGCTATTTATTTCAATGTTTCCCACAACATCTATTACATCTCCTATTTTTACATCGTTTCCTTTTTCTGATGCATCAAATAGCATAAGCTCATACACAAACTTGTCTTTTTGGACGATGATTTTTTTGTATTTTCCACCATTTAAATCAAATACTTTTGTAACTGTCAAACCCTCAAATAAAAAATTAGGCCGAGGATTATTGTTGCCAAAAGGTTTAAATCTTTGAACTTGCTTAGCTATTTCTATATCTATCTTTTCATTTTTAACCTTTGCATCTATTCTTAAACTTGGAATTAAATCAAGTTCACTAAGCACCGTATCAGCATATTCATTTATCTTAGTTTTAAAAATCTCCAAATTGTTTTTCTCAATATTTATTCCAGCAGCCATTTCATGGCCACCATATTTTATCAAATAATCTTTACAGTATTCTAATGCTTTATATAAATTAAAGCCTTCTATGCTTCGCCCCGAACCTTTACCTTCTATTTCTCCTAAACTTATAAGTACAGAAGGCCTATAAAACCTTTCTGTTATCCGGGATGCCACAATCCCAATAACACCTGGATGCCAATTTTCATCCCACAGTACAATTACTTTTTCTCTATTCAAATCAACAGTCTCTTCTACTTTTTTGATTGCTTGTTGAAGTATTTGATTTTCTAACTGTTGCCTATTTAGGTTTTCCTGGTTTAAATATTCTGCTATCTCTTCTACTTCTTTTTCGCTATGGCTTATCAATAATCTGACAGCCGCTTCTGCACTTCTTAATCGCCCCGCAGCATTGAGACGAGGAGCTAATATAAATCCCACATGATATTCGTCAATTTTAACATTTTCCAATCCAGAAGCTTTTATGATGGCTTTTAAACCTATATTTTGTGTTTCATTTAGTCTTTTTAGCCCTTCTTTTACAATTATTCTGTTTTCTCCTAATAAAGGAACAATATCTGCAATAGTTCCTATTGAAACAATATCCAAAAGTTCATAAGCTTCTTCTCCAATAAGAGCTTGTGACAGTTTAAAAGCGACTCCCACCCCTGCTAGGTCACAAAAAGGGTATTCACTATCAGGTAAATGAGGATTTATCACAACGTCTGCCTGTGGTATCTCTTTAGGAATACTATGATGGTCAGTTATAATTACATCTATTCCCAAAAATTTAGCTTTTTCCACTTCCTTAACAGAAGTTATACCACAGTCTACACTAATTATAAGTTTTGTTCCTCTTTGTGCAATTTTGTCTATTGCTTCTTCATTTATACCATATCCTTCAACTAATCTTTCTGGTATGTAATAATCCACTTTTGCCCCTAACTTTTTTAAGGTTAAATATAGGATAGCAGTAGCGGTAATCCCATCAACATCATAATCGCCATAAACAGTGATTAGGTCCTTCAAGGCGATATGTTGTTGTATCAAATCTTTTGCCTCTTTTATTCCCCTTAAAAGATAAGGAGAGTACAAATCTTTCAAATCAGAATTTAAAAAACTCTTAACTTCTTGGAGATTTAATCTTGATGAAAGTATATCAGCAATTATTTTGGGTAGTCCATAAGTTTTTTGTACTTCCTCAGATAATCGAGAATCTTTATTCTCCTTCAAAATCCACCTGCAAATTCTAGACATCAAATCACCCACAAATTCTTCTATTTTTTTCTCCTCTCAATTATAAAGATTCTGTAGAAAACCCACAAACATAGAAATAAAGCAACTACATAACCAAAAAGCCCCAGTGCATTGTAGCCAAAAACTTTATATCCCCCTTGAAATGTCAAAACCAATGAAGAAGCTACAATTAAAGCTGATGCTATGATACTTACAATAACCTTATTTACCATAATATTTAAGTCATAGCGTAAGCTTTCACTTTCATCAAGGTTTATTCTAACTTTTATATCGTCTTTTATAAGCTTTGTCATTATACTTTGGATTTTAGATGGAAGCTTTCTCAATACTATTATTGCCTTATGTAAATCCTTCGAGTTTTCTTTTAATATTTTAGTTAAACTGATGTTTCTCAAATATACCTCTTTTATAAAATCTTTTGCCACACTAGAAATACTAAAATCGGGATCTAAGCTTCTGCCTACACCTTCTACTGTAGCTAAAGATTTGAGAAGTAAAGTAAACTCTGGAGGCAAGATCAGTTTGTGCTTATAAACAGTTGACATTATTTTCCTCATTGAATCGTTCACACTGATATTTTTTAGTGGAGTGTTGTAAAAATAATTTATTATATGGTTTAAATCAGATTTAAGGGTTCTAAGATTAGTATCAGGCCTTATGGCACCCATGTCCGATAAAACTTCTATTACTTCCTCAATATCATTTTCAGCAAAAGCTTTAAAAAGGTCAATTATCATTTCCCTTGAGGATTTATCAAGGTAACCTACAATTCCAAAATCCACATATGAAATTTTGCCATTATTTGTAATTAAGATATTGCCAGGATGGGGATCGCCATGGAAAAGACCAAATTCATAAACTTGTAAAAATATAGCCCATGCTCCCTCTCTTGCAATTTTCTTTAAATCAAAGCCTTTTTTAATAAGTAAATCTCTATTTTTTACACTTACACCTTCTACGTACTCCATTGTAAGAACGTGCTTTGTAGTGTATTTCCAATATACTTTAGGTATGTAGATATAACTTTCCTTTTCAAAATTTTCTCTAAAGCGTTCGGCATTATTCCCTTCTTGTGTGTAATCCAATTCATTGAGAAGAGATTCGGATAATTCGTCAACAATTTCTACAAAATCCAAAGGAGCATCAACTATACGCTCATTTAAAATTTTAGCAATATTCTTTAGAATTATTATATCAGCATTTATCTTTTGTGATACTTCTGGACGCTGTACTTTAACAACGACATCTTTCCCTTCTTTAATTTTTGCCCTATAAACTTGTCCAATAGAAGCTGAAGCAATAGGAGTTTCATCAAAATAAATGAAAAAATCCGATATTTTGCCTTTTAATTCACTTTCTAAAATATTCTTTATAGCTACAAAGTCTTCTGGTTCTACATTATCTTGAAGTTTAGCAAGTTCCAATAAAATATCATGAGGAATAAGGTCCCCTCTTGTACTTAAAAGCTGTCCCATTTTTATAAAAGTAGGGCCTAATTCCTCCAATGTTTTTCGAATCCTCTCTCCAACTCCTATGTAATCATGACTTTTCAGTATATTAAAAGGTATATGTCCACCTTTTAATAAAATATCAGAAATAAAACTAAAGCCATTTTTAGTTAAAATTTTTAATATCTCTTTATATCTTCGGGTAATATTTTTATTTCTAAAAATAAAAGGCAAATTCATTTTTTCACCTCAATAAAAATATAGTAGCATTATCTCTCAAAGAGATATTATGCCACTACATTTTTTATAATTTAAGATTTAGGCTTTTATAGGTTTATTAGAGATTTTCCTTCTCTTTTCTCTATTCTTAATTAATACCCAAAGAGGAGTAGAGATAAATATTGAAGAATATGCTCCCCAAGTTATACCAATAAGTAAAGGCAATGCAAAATCTTTCAATGCCTTAGGTCCTAAGAAATACATTAAAGCAAGCATAATTAATACTGTTAAAACTACGTTTATCGACCGTGTAAGCGTCTGGTTTATACTCACATTCGCAATTTCTGCATAATCAGATCTTCTCATACTTTTTAAATTATCTCTTATTCTGTCAAAAATTACAATAGTATCGTGAAGAGAATAGCTAAATACTGTTAAAAGAGCCGCTATAAAAGGCGAGTCTACTGTTATTTTGAAAATAGCGTAAATTGAAATTAATATTACTACATTATGCAATAATCCAACAACTGCTGCCAAGCTCATTTCAAAATTAAATCTAAAACCTAAATAAGTAAGCATCACTGCAGAAGCTACTAAAAGCGCTAATATCATTCCAAATTTTATTTCTGCTCCTAAAGAAGGTCCAACTTGCTGTGACATTATTAAGTCATTTTCTGTTAAGTTGTATTTTTTTGTGATATCCTTTATTATTGAAAGTCGCGTTTCATTGGAAATAGGATTTGTTTTTATTGAAACTTCATCACCTTTTGTCCCTATCTTTTGTATTTGGAAGTCTTTAACTTTATGTTCATTTAAGATTTTAATTATATCATTTGTATCAAAAGGTTTACCAATTTTAAACTCCATTATCGTTCCACCAGTAAAATCTATGCCCCAATTAAATCCATTCACAAACATAGCTAATATACCAATTAGAATCATTGCACCTGATATTACAAACCAAATCTTAGTTCTTTTAATAACATCTATATGAAATCTGTGCTGATTCACTCAATTCCCCTCCTATGCTCCATAGACTTTTATATTCTTTGACAAATCCATATCTAATAGTGCATGCAACAAAAACCTTGTAACAGTTATAGCAGTGAATAGGCTTGAAGTCACACCTATTATAAGAGTTAAGGCAAACCCCTTAACATTTCCAGAGCCTAAGTAAAAAAGTATAATAGCTCCAATTATAGTGGTTATATTAGCATCAAATACTGCCCTAAAAGCTTTCGCGAAGCCACCATCTAAAGCTGGTCTTATGCTTTTACCAGACCACAATTCTTCTTTAAACCTTTCGAAAATTAAAATATTAGTATCAACAGCCATACCGATAGAGAGTAAAAAGCCTGCTATACCAGGCAAATCGAGAGTAATATTAAACAAAGCATAAATAATGAAATTTATCAATATATATATTAATAAAGCTAAGTCCGCTACAAAACCAGGTAATCTATAAAAAGCAATCATAAAAAGCATTACCAGCAATGTCCCATATATTCCAGCTTCTACGCTGGCATTTAAAGCACTTGGTCCTAACGTTGCCCCTACAGAACTGTAGGCTATAGGTTTCAATGTAACAGGTAAAGAACCTGCCCTTATAAGAGTGGCTAATTCAGATGCTTCTTGAAAATCCTTCAAGCCTGTAATGACTGCATTTCCAGTAGTTATTACAGCATCTACTCTAGGAGCGGAAATTACCTTATCATCTAAAAGTATCGCAATAGGTTGTCCTAAAAATTTTTGTGTCGCTTCTGCAAATTTCTTTGTACCCTCTGCATCAAGTACTAACGTAACTTCTGGTTGTTGTACACCTGTTTGAGTCTGAGCGTATACTGCTTTAGAGTCTTTTACATTAGCTCCTGTCAATATTACTTTGCCGTCAGGACCTACAAATTTTAATTGAGCGGTTTTACCTATTACCTGTATTGCCCTATCAGGGTCATTCATACCAGGTAATTCTACACGAATTCTATTTGACCCCTGTTGAGCTATCACAGGTTGTGTTACACCAAGGGCATCTACTCTATTCCTTATAACTGCAATAGCTTTATTTATTGCATCTTGTGTAACATTACCTTGTGCCTCTTCTAATACATAAACGCCTCCTCTTAAATCTAACCCTAACCTTATGTGCTTTTGTACGGGACTTATGGAGTAATTACCTGCATTTATTCCAAAAAACGCCACATATGCAACTACTGCTGCAATAACAATTACAGAAAAAAATTTGATAAACCCTCTACTTCTCATTCAAATCCTCCTTCGTAGTTTAACTATTTTCTATTATATTACTTTTATTGTAAACGGTCAATTGCCCAAAGTTAGAAAAATGTAGTTTTGCTAATTCTACATAATGTTCATAGGAACGATGAATATTTTCAATTTCCTCTTGAGTAAGTTTCCTTATAACTTTTGCAGGATTCCCAAAAGCAAGACTACCCTCAGGAATCTTTTTACCTCCTGTTACCAATGAACCAGCTCCAATTATACAATTATCTCCTATATCTGCATCATCTAAGATAATCGCCCCCATTCCTATTAGCACATTATTTCCTATTTTGCAAGCATGGACTATCGCCCCATGTCCTATTGTACAGTAATTTCCTATATAGCAGGGATGTCCCTCTGTAATATGTACAACACAATTATCTTGTATATTAGTTCCTTCTCCAACAACTATTTTATCTATATCTCCTCTTAGCACAGCTCCATACCATATATTAGCATCTTTTTTTATTTCTACATCTCCAATAACTTCTGCTGTTTCCGCTATATACGCCTCATCATCTATTTTGGGTTTCATACCCTTATATTCCTTTATAATCATTTACCTCACCCTTTAACATTTGATATGCTTTTATGGCAATCGCATTTTCAAAACGCCTTTTTTGCATTTCACAAGCCAGCTCATAAGGTTTATTAATATCTCCATTTATGTTGTAATTATTTGCAAAGCAACCTCCACTGCAATAGAACCTTGCCCAACATTTTGTACATTCTTCTCTTTTGTAAATATCGCTTTCCATAAATTTTTGCTGTAATTCTTTATTAGTTATACCTTCTTCAAGATTTCCTAATTTAAATTCCTCAATACCCACAAATTGATGGCAAGGATAAATATCCCCATCGGGAGTCACCGCTATATACTCAAAGCCAGCACCACAGCCTTGAAGCCTTTTTTTAACGCAAGGCCCTCCTTCTAAATCTATTTTAAAATGATAAAAAGAAAAAGGCCTTCCTTCTTCGTATTTCTCTATATATTCTTCTGCTAATCTGTCATATTCATTTAAAATTCTCTCTAAATGCTCTTCCTTTAATGTATAGTCTTTATCTTCTTTTTCAACTACCGGCTCTACAGATATTTCATAAACTCCTAAATCAGCAATGTGCAACACATCATTAGCAAAATCCAAATTTTTTGCAGTAAAAGTCCCTCTAACATAGTATTCCTTTTTCCCTCTTGACTCAACAAACTTTTTTATTTTGGGAACTATTGTATCATAAGTTCCACTGCCGTCTACACGTATTCTCATGTTGTCATTTACTTCTTTTCTTCCATCCAAACTAAGTACCACATTAGAAAAATTTTCATTAAAATACTTTATTTTCTCATCATCCAGCAAAACTGCATTCGTCGTTATGGTAAATTTAATTACTTTTTTATTCTCTTTCGCCTTTTCTTTACCATATTCTACTAACTTCTTGACTACATCAAAATTTAAAAGGGGTTCACCGCCAAAAAAGTCAACTTCAATGTTTCTCCTTTTTCCAGAACTTTTTATTAAAAAATCGATTGCTTTTTTGCCCGTCTCAAAATCCATCAATTTGCGTCCACCTTTAAAATCCCCCGTAGAGGCAAAACAGTACTTACACCTTAGATTGCAATCATGGGCCACATTTAAACACATTGCTTTTATAACAGAATCGCTTCTCGACACTGCAATATCTTTATAAATATCTTCTGAAAATAATAAACCTTTTTCTTTTAATTCATCAATTTCTGCAATAGCTTCTAGTATATCTTTTTTTTCATATTTATGTTGAAGTAAATTTACAATTTCTTCTTTTGAATGATTTTCATAAAAGTCCAAAATATCATAAATAATATCGTCTACCACATGGATAGAGCCACTTACCGGATCTACTACAATATTCATTCCCAGTCTTTTAAATTTATGCATTAGCTCTGACATTTTTTAACCTCCATTGCAAGTTTAAATGGCAGTAATTACACTTTACTGCCATTTGAGTAATATGTATTAATATTGACACTCTTGGTTTGCTACAGTACATGAGGTTTTACAAGCAGACTGACAGGATGCCTGGCATTCGCCGCACCCTGGTTTTTTTAAGCTATTTTTTAACGTTGGCTTGTTAATTGTTATAACATGCTTCATTTTTCTTCCCTCCTCTTCCTGATTTATTATAACACATAAAGAGAAGGAATTAAAGTTATAAATTGATGCCTATCATACCACCTAAAGCTCCTAAAATAGCCCCCCAAGCATATTTTACCGCCCAGGAAGAGGTAGGCCCTAATTCTTTTACAAAAAATGCTCCCACAATCAGCATAATAGTTACATACAGAATACCAGCAATTCCTCCATTCAACCACCCTTTACTGGTAGTATGTCGTGCAGATAAAGCACCTGATAAAACTATGCCTATTATGGTTATCAACAAAGCAAGGGTAGGTAAAGTTAATTCGGATACGGCTGTAAAGGTCAAAAGCAAAGCGTAAATTATGAAAAAACTAAGAGTGATAATGTAGGCTATTAAAACCCCTGTAAAAATTCCAGTAATATTTATACCAGTTCCATTTTCCACGCCAAACCTTCCTTTCAAAGTCTCACCCCCACAGTTTTCTTACTAATATGTATGCTTTTTATTTTAAACATAGTACATAAAAAAAGACGCGGCAAACCGCATCTTATCACTTTTCTTCTTTTTCGTTTTTATCACTAGTTGAGCTTATAACTCCTCCAACTGCCCATTTTGCAATCTTTAGCCTCACCTTATCTGCTCCCATTTCTAAAGTTATCACATCGTCTTTTATGTTTAGAATTTTACCATAAAAGCCACTTTTTGTAATAATCTCATCGCCAGGTTTTAAAGAATCAAGCATTTCTCTTTCTTTCTTTTGGCGCCTTTGTTGAGGCAAAATCAGCAAAAAGTAAAAGATTGCAATAAAAATAAGCATTTCGACAATTACATAAGTCGTTTGTGGATTCATTAATACTCCTCCTTATTCCCATAATATTTTTTAAAAAACTCTTTTTTAAATTCAAGCAGCTGGTCTTGCCTTATAGCTTCCCTTATTTTTTTCATCAACTTAATTAGAAAATAAAGATTATGTAAAGTAGCAAGCCTTGCTGCTAAAATTTCGTTAGCCTTAAATAAATGTCTTATATAGGCTCTTGAATAATTTCTACAAGTATAACAATCACATTCTTCATCTAAAGGAGAAAAGTCCTCCGCATAAGGAGCATCTCTTACTATTAATTTGCCCTTGCTGGTAAAAACTGTCCCATTTCTAGCAATTCTCGTCGGAAGTACGCAGTCAAACATATCAACTCCTCGTATTACTCCCTCTATAAGGTCATCAGGACTTCCCACCCCCATAAGATATCTCGGTTTGTCTTCAGGTAAATATTCTGTAGTTAAATCTACAATGTCGTACATTACATTCTTTGGTTCTCCTACGCTTAATCCACCTATAGAATATCCAGGAAAATCTATGTCTACTAATCTTTGAACACATTCTTTTCTTAAATCTTCATAAGTTCCTCCTTGGACAATTCCAAAAAGAGCTTGTTTTTCAGTATTTTTGTGGGCTCTTTTTCCCCTTTCAGCCCATTTGATAGTAAGTTCCATAGATTTTTTTACATAATCGTAATCTGCAGGATAAGGTGCACATTCATCAAAAGACATCATTATATCCGAACCTAAAGCATTTTGTATTTCTATTACTTTTTCGGGAGTGAAAAAATGTCTAGAACCATCTATATGAGACCTAAACTCTACACCATCTTCTGTAATTTTTCTTAAAGAACTCAAGCTAAAAACTTGAAATCCTCCACTGTCTGTTAAAATCGCTCTATCCCAATTCATAAATTTATGAAGGCCACCAGCTTTTTCTATAATCTTCTGCCCCGGCCTTAGATAAAGATGATAAGTGTTGCTTAAAATAATCGTCGCTCCAATTTCCTTTAATTCTTCAGGAGTCATAGATTTCACAGTTGCTTGTGTTCCTACTGGCATAAACACAGGCGTTTCTATAATTCCATGGGGAGTCTCTATTATTCCTAATCTCGCCTTAGTCTTACTGTCCTTTTTTATGAGATGATACTTAATTGCTGTCATTATATCCTCCTATTCTACCTTTTGATTCGTAATCAACTGCTTAAATTATAAGCATTGCATCTCCAAAGCTAAAAAATCTATATCTCTCTTCAATGGCTATCTTATAAGCCCTCATTATGTTTTCTTTACCTGCAAAAGCTGACACCATCATAATTAAAGTGGACTCAGGTAAGTGAAAATTTGTTATCATGCCGTCAATAGCTTTAAATTTATAACCGGGATATATAAAAATATCAGTCCAACCACTTTTTTCTCTTATATAACCATTTTCATCGGCTACAGTTTCAAGAGTACGAGTAGAAGTAGTTCCAACAGCTATTACTCTACCACCTTTTTCTCTTGTAGCATTTATTTCTTCAGCTGCTTCTTTTGTAACAATGTAAAACTCTTCATGCATTTTGTGATTTTCTATTATTTCTTCCTTTACTGGTCTGAAGGTACCTAATCCTACGTGAAGAGTAATAAAAACAGTTTTTACTCCCATTTGCCTTATTTTTTCTAATAACTCTTGTGTGAAATGAAGCCCTGCAGTAGGAGCAGCTGCAGAACCTTCATATTTTGCGTAAACAGTTTGGTATCTGTCTTTATTTTTTAATTTTTTCTTGATATAAGGAGGGACAGGCATTTCGCCTAATTTATCTAATACCTCTTCAAATACTCCTTCATAATAAAATCTTACTACTCTTCCTCCAACTTCTGTATTGTCCAAAATTTCTGCAACCAATTCTCCATTTCCAAAAACAACTCTTGTCCCTACTTTAGCTCTTCTGCCAGGTTTTACTAACGTTTCCCACTCATTTACTGATAATCTTTTCAAAAGAACAAATTCTATCTTTCCTCCCGAGTCTTGTCTTCGTCCTATAAGGCGCGCAGGAATAACTTTTGTATCATTTAAAACAAGGCAATCTCCCGCTTTTAAATATTTTATTATATTTTTAAAAATATCGTGTTGAATCTCACCAGTTTTTTTATTTAAAAACATTAAACGAGAACTAGACCTATCTTCTAAAGGTTCTTGTGCAATTAATTCTTCTGGTAATTCAAAGTAAAACTCGCTGCGTTTCATTTTTTGCGCCATCCTTTTACAAAGTTTTGTTGTTTATAGTATCGTATACCTCAATACCTTTGTAATAGTATTTTAAAATATAAATGTAATTATACCCATGGTCCGCCAGTCCTCTTGCCCCATACTGGCTTAACCCTACCCCGTGTCCATAACCACTGCCTTTTATAGTATAAACTTCACTGGGCTTGTCTGTCTTTTTTAGTTCTTTAATACCATTTGCTCCTACAACATAAACGGTATCTTTAGAAACCCTCGTTATACCTTCATTATTTTGAATATTTATCTCATTTAAAGAAACTTTTTGCGAATCACTGTAAGAAGAAGTCACGAAAACTTCAAATTCACTGTTGCCATCGCCTTTTATGTCAATCATGGTACTTTTAAGTCCAAAGAAAGACCGTATATCTCCTTTCCGTAGAGAAAAAGTTCCTTTTGTACCGTAAATGGTGACAGTAATCGCCCTTCCAGTCCAGCTTTTCTCAGTGACCTTTACATCTACTATATCTCCTATATCCTGTCCTTTACTTAACAGCAGGTTTTTTATCTGGTCTTTTGTGTAAGTGACTATCCAACTGTCATTAGCACTGCTATAGCCAAAAACGTATTTATCTTCCACACCTTTTAAGTAAGGAACATCAGCAGAAAAATAATTATTATTGTCTTCGGTATATCCACCACTGTGGGAATGATAAAGGGCATCTATAAGATTTCCTTGATATATAGCCACCACACCTTTTGTTTCATCTACCGCTTTGTTTGTAGAAGAAGATTCTCCATCATACCCTTTGTAAACTTGTGTTTTATCATCATCTGTCAAATCAAATCCATATTTTCCATATCTCCCTATATTTTTCGCTGCATAAGTTCGTGCTGCCACTGCTTGAGCCTTTAAAGCCTCTATATTCCAAGATGGTGGCATCTCACCCGGCACAACACCATATAAATATTCTTCCAATGGCACAACATTTATAGCAGTCATGTCACTGTCTTGTTGCCTTCTAAATTCAAACATGCCTCTGTAACGTTTTGATTCTATCGCAAGGGGCATGCCATCAGGGTTAAGTTTACTTACATATAAATCATCCTTCATATTAAATAAAAACAGGTTTTTTGTCCCATTGCTTATTAAAATATTTTTATCCGGCAACACTGTGGATATATTGGTATAATTTTTGGAAAAAATTTCATAGGCAGATTGCAAATCCGGAAGCGCCAAATAAGGTCCTATGTATACATGATATTTGCCATCAAATCCTATAAAAGCATTCGGAATTTGGTTTGCTATTTTAGCATAATCAGCATTCACCAGGTCCAAACTATCATAGCTTCCCACCATTAAATAGAAATTATCATCTTTTGCAACTTGTATGTTTTGCATGCTGGTACTAAAAATATTAATTAAATTTCCTGTATTATCTTGATAAGCAAAATTAAAACCTCCGAGAGAAGAAAGCTGGTAAGAAGATTTCGCCCCTTGTCCGTAAAAAAGTCCTACTTTTATAATTTTTGGAATGCTGATATCAGCATTCACGGTAGGATAAGGTGAGAGAGTTAAAATCATGACACTAATTATACTCCCTATTATAAATTTTTTCAACCTCACAAAATACAACTCCTTTTTCATATGTTATCTTCTAAAAAGCCATAAAATTAGTGTTAAAAACAGGCTCAATAAAAGGCTTGTCATAATAGGAAAATAAAAAGTGAAATTTCCTTTTTGATAAACTATATCTCCCGGCAAACGTCCTAAACCAATTTTTGAACCTGCAGAAAAAAGCACCCCTATTAAAATTAATATAGCTCCCATAAATATCAATATTTTACCAAAACTATCAAACACCTTCTATCCTCTCCTGTTCTATATAAGGATATTTAAGGTAATCATAAGCCAATTTTGTAACAACTCTTCCTCGCGGAGTCCTGTTTAAAAAACCTATTTGCAAAAGATAAGGTTCATAAACATCCTCTATTGTATCCCCATCTTCTCCTATTGATGCAGCAATAGCATCGATTCCTACAGGACCACCGCCAAACTTTTCCATAATAGAAACCAAAATCTTTCTATCAATGTATTCTAATCCCATCTCATCTACACCTAATACGTCCAGCGCTTCTTTGGAAGTTTTAAAATCAATGTATCCATTTCCTCTTACTTGTGCGAAATCTCTCACCCGTTTTAGAAGTCTATTGGCAATTCTCGGAGTCCCCCGTGACCTTTTAGCAATCTCCAAAGCTGCATCTTCATCAATTCCAATGTTTAAAATATTCGCTGACCTTTTAATTATTTCTTTTAATTCCTCCACTGAATAGTAATCCAAGCGGTTTATAACCCCAAATCTGTCTCTCAAAGGAGAAGTCATAAGAGCAGCCCTTGTCGTAGCCCCAATTAAAGTAAAGCGCGGAAGACTAAGCCTTATAGACCTGGCACTTGGGCCTTTTCCTATTACTATATCCAATTCAAAGTCTTCCATTGCAGGATATAGAATCTCTTCTACACTTCTATTAAGCCTGTGAATCTCATCTATAAAAAGTATGTCATTTTCCTGTAAATTAGTCAAAATTGCTGCCAAATCTCCCGACTTTTCTATAGCAGGACCTGAGGTTATTTTTATTCCTACTCCCATTTCATTAGAAATTACTGTGGCTAAAGTCGTTTTTCCAAGGCCAGGAGGACCATATAGTAGAACATGGTCAAGGGGCTCTTTTCTCATTTTAGCGGCTTCTATGTAAATTTTTAATTCCTCTTTTATCTTTTGCTGACCTATATATTCAGAAAGCCACTTAGGACGCAAACTGTATTCAGAGGCATCTTCCTGTGTAAAACTTTGAGTTAGTATTCTCTCCTCCATTCAATTCACCCTATTTCATTAATTTTTTCAATGCTTGCTTTACAGCTTCTTCTACGCTATCACAGGTGATATCTGCCAAAGCATAAATAGCTTCACTTTTGGTGTAACCCAACGCTAATAAAGCTTCTAAAGCCTCATTTGAAAAATTATTATCACCTTCAAAAACTATTTCTCTTGGAAGCTTATCTTTTAATTCCAAAATAATTCTCTCAGCAGTCTTCTTACCTATTCCCGGAGCTAATGTAAGAGCTTTATAATCGCCTGCGTTAACTGCTTTTACAAAATTATCAATAGAAACCACGGACAAAATAGATAAAGCTCCTTTAGGCCCTACACCACTAACAGACAATAACTTTTCAAATAAATCTAACTCTTCTTTTGTTTTAAAGCCAAAAATTTGGAAACCATCTTCTCTCATATGTAAATATGTATAAAGCTTGGTTATATTTCCTTTAGAAGGTAAAACTTTAAAAGTAGAAAATGGGACAAAAACCTTTATACCTATACCCATAAAGTCAATCACTACATAATCTTGTCCAATATCTTCAATCATCCCTCTAATATACTCAATCATCTTGAATACCCCAGCTTTTCAATCATATTGTTACTGTGACAATGGCATATAGCAACTGCCAATGCATCAGCTACATCGTCAGGTTTAGGAATTTCCTCAAGATTTAATAAAACCTTCACCATTTGTTGGACTTGATATTTATCTGCTCTTCCGTACCCTACCACTGCTTGTTTAACTTGCAAAGGAGTATATTCAAAAACCTTTATTCCCGAATTGACAGCAGCTAAAATAGAAACTCCTCTAGACTCCCCAATAGTTATGACAGTCTTTGCGTTTTTATTATAAAAAAGCTCTTCTATAGCTACTACCTCAGGACTGTAAGATTTTATAAGTGATATAATTCCATTATATATATCGTGTAGGCGCAAAGCCTTATCAATACCAGCTTTTGTAGTAACTGCACCATAGTCTATAACAGTAAACTTATTGGATTTGTAATCTATTATACCATAGCCCATTATGGCAATTCCAGGATCTATCCCTAATACCCTCATTATATCTCCTCTCCTTTTATTTATTTTAACATCAATGGACTTTATAAACAAGAAAAAGTTCTCCTAAAAGCATAGGAGAACTTCAGACTGTAGACAAACTTTCGTAAAGGAGATATTTTGTAATCGGTGCGACTTGTGACAAAGCGGCAACAAAACTTAGCAAGACCAAAGGTGGAGGCAGGGCCGAAGCCAAGGATGGCGGAGGCGGGCACCTGAGACAGGACGTCGATTGTGCCCGGTACCCTGCCGGAACCTGAAGGTCGAGTTTTAGTTTTGTCGCTTTGGAACATCGGAGCG